>JAAYVF010000105.1 GCA_012517325.1 Myxococcales bacterium
CACCTTTACGCCTTGCGGAAAGGTGTGGTCTGTACTTTCCCGTGCGATATCATTTATTTTCTAGAAAATGATCAACCTTCCACAAAAACACCTTCGCCATTTCAACATTCCCGGTCACAGCCATGCTTTGACTTTTTCTTGCTATCGACAATTGCCATTATTGACAAAAGATCGAACACGTCACTGGTTAATGGATGCCGTGGAAAGAGCTTGCCTGAAGCACGATTATCGCCTCTTGGCCTACGTCATCATGCCGGAGCATATTCACCTGCTGGTTGCACCTAACAAGGATATTTATGATATCGCCAAATTCCTGCAATCGGTAAAACAACCCGTCGCGGTAAAAGCCAGGAATTGGCTGCGTCAAAATGATTTGCGTTGGCTGGAACGATTGACAATCATGTCGGCAAACGGGAAAAAACATTTTCAATTCTGGCAACAAAGTGGTGGGTATGATCGAAACTTACTCCAAGAACCGATGGTTCAAAAAATTATCGACTACATTCATGGCAACCCAGTTCGTAAAAATTTGGCGTCACGCACGACGGATTGGAAATGGTCGAGCGCACGTTGGTATGCGGCTGATTGTGAGGGAAGCATTTTTACTATCCTTGAGAAATGAAAAATCAACCAACTATCAGAAACATAACGAACCACACCTTCAACCTCGTTCCTCGGTTGAAGGTGTGGTCCGTCGGGAGAGGCCAATAACCGCGAATGAGGGTCACGATTTAAAACTGATATTTTCTTCCCATTTGTGTTCATTCGTGTTTATTCGTGGCTCCAATTTTGTCTTTTTTCGATAAAACCACCTGGGTTTTTAACCACGAATACACGCGAATGAACGCGAATAAGACAAAATTAGTGGAGAATGTTTCACCACACCTTCCACCTCGTTCCTCGGTTGAAAGTGTGGCACATCGGGAGCTGCCGACCTTTCATCTTTTTTATTCCGCGGAAAACGGGAGAATGGCGGGAGGCAGAAAAATCCCGAAGCGGACCGCGATCCGCTTCGGGATTGGTTGCCGGAAAACTTCGGTCAACGCGGGAAGACGTTCTTGCCGATCCACCGCGCCTGGGAACCCAGTTCTTCTTCGATCCGGAGCAGTTCGTTGTACTTGGCCAGGCGTTCACTGCGGCTGGCGCTGCCGGTCTTGAGTTGGCCGGTGCTGCACGCCACGGCGAGGGTCGCCAGGAACGTGTCGCTGGTTTCGCCGCTGCGGTGGCTGACGACCTGGGTGAACCCGGCTTCGCGGGCCATGTTGATGACGTCGAGCGTCTCGGTCAGCGTGCCGATCTGATTGAGTTTGATCAGGATGGAATTGGTGATCTTTTCGTCGATGCCGCGCTTCAGACGGGTCGGGTTGGTGACGAACAGATCGTCGCCGACCAGTTGCACCTTATGACCCAGTTCGACGGTCAGTTGTTTCCAACCGGCCCAATCGTCCTCGGCCAGGCCGTCCTCGATCGAGATGATCGGGTACTTGGCGATCCAACCCTTGTACAGGTTGATGACGTCGGCCGCCGAAACCTTCAGCATCTTTTCGGCCGGCAGCGAATAGGCGCCGTCCTCGAACATGCCACTGGCCGCCACGTCCAGGGCGATGAAGACATCGACACCGGGTTTGTACCCCGCCTTTTCGATCGCCTTCACCACGAGCTGCAGCGCCTCTTCGTTCGAGGTGCAATTGGGCGCGAAGCCGCCTTCGTCGCCGACGCCCGTCGCGTAACCCTTTTCGGTCAGCACTTTTTTCAGGGTGTGGAACACCTCGGCGCCGTAGCGCAGCGCCTCGCGGTAGCAGGGCGCGCCGGCCGGCACGATCATGAATTCCTGCACGTCGACGTTGTTCGCCGCGTGGGCGCCGCCGTTGAGGATGTTCATCATCGGCACCGGCAGCAAGGTCGCGCTGTCGGAATGGGCGATCGACTGGTAGAGCGGCACGCCGGCCACTTGCGCCGCCGCCCGGGCCGCCGCCAGCGACACGCCGAGAATGGCGTTGGCGCCGAGATTGCCTTTGTTCGGGGTGCCGTCGAGGTCGATCATCAATTTGTCGAGCGCGGCCTGGTCGGACACCGATTGGCCGACGACCGCCTTGGCGATGATTTCGTTGACGTTGTTGACCGCCTTGAGTACGCCTTTGCCCAGGTAACGGCCTTTGTCGCCGTCACGCAGTTCGAGCGCTTCGTGAACGCCCGTGCTGGCGCCGGACGGAACGGCCGCGCGAGCCATGACGCCGGTGTCGGTCCAGAGATCCACCTCCACGGTGGGGTTGCCGCGGCTGTCGAGAATTTCGCGCGCGAGGATGCGGGTGATTTTCGCCATCGTCTACTCCTTGTGAATGTGAGGCAAAGCCGCCTTGCGGATAGTCAACATAGACATAACGCCTTTTTTCGTGCCGGCAAGGATTACCGTCGAATTAACCTTCATCGGTCAACTTTCGAATACCTTTTTCGCGGCGCGGATGATCAGGTCGATTTCCGCTTCCTGAATCACCAGCGGCGGCGCGAAACGAATCGTGGTTTCGTGGGTTTCTTTGCAGAGAATGCCCTCGGCCTGCAGGGCTTCGCAAGCCGAACGGGCCGTCCATTTGCCGGCTTTCAATTCCACCGCCAGCAAGAGGCCCTTGCCGCGCACTTCTTTAATCTGCGGGCAGGCGATGGCCTGCAACCCCGCCTTGAGCCGTTCGCCCAATTGCCGGGCGCGTTCGGCCAGATTTTCTTCGACCAGGATGCGCATCGCTTCGCGTGAAACCGCGCAAGCCAGCGGGTTGCCGCCGAAGGTCGAGCCGTGTTCGCCGGGCCGGAACAAGCCGAGCACCTCGGCCGAGCCCACACAGGCGCTGATCGGCAGTATGCCGCCACCCAGGGCCTTGCCGAGGGTGATCAGGTCGGGTTTGGCGTCCTCGTGCATCCAGGTGAACATTTTTCCGGTGCGGGCCAGGCCGACCTGGATTTCGTCGAAGATCAGCAGCACCTGGCGCTTCGTGCAGATTTCACGGATTTTTTTCAGGTAGCCCGCCGGCGGCACCATCACGCCCGCCTCGCCCTGGATCGGCTCGACGAGAAAAGCCACGGTGTTCTCGTCGATGGCTTTTTCCAGCGCCGCGGCGTCGCCGAAGGGAATGGTTTCAAAGCCCGGCGTGAACGGGCCGAAGTCTTCCTTGTAAAGATCGTCGGTCGAAAAGCTGACGATGGTCGTGGTGCGGCCGTGAAAGTTTTCGCGGCAGGTGATGATTTTCGCCTGGTAGCGCGGGACGCCTTTCACCCGATAGCCCCACTTGCGGGCGGCTTTGAGGGCGGTTTCCACGGCTTCGGCGCCGGTGTTCATCGGCACCGCCATTTCCATTTTGCACAATTCACACAATTCCTTGGCCCAGGGACCGAACTGATCGTTGTGAAACGCGCGGCTGGTCACGGCCAGTTTGTCGGCCTGTTCCTTTAAAGTCTTCAGCAACCGCGGATGGCCGTGGCCGTGCGAGACGGCGGAGTAGGCGGAGAGGCAATCGAGATACCGTTTGCCTTCCACGTCGGTCATCCAGACTCCTTTAGCTTCGGAAATTACTACGGGAAGAGGTTTGTAATTGTGAGCGCTGTACTGGTTGGTCAGATGGATTATTTCTTGTGTTTTACTCATCGCTGTCACCTCGGTTCGAGTATTCACTTGGCTCGGGGCGACGTTAAACGGGCTCACGGCAACTGTCAACTCACTGAAAATCGAATCATTTCAATAAGTTGATAAAAAATTGGGTCGAGCGGACGAGCGGTGGAGACGCTAGGCGATCATCCCCGCGGAACGCAACAACAAGACAAACAACACCTGGATGCCGGCTAGGCCGACCGTGCCGACGATGCCGGCGGCAATGCCGGCAAGGATGGAACCCAATTCCGCATCCTCGGCGGGGCGGCGGATGGAAATCAGATACTCTTTCACCAGGTTGCGGAAAAACACCCCCGACGAATAACCGCCCAGGACGGTCGGAAAGAGCATCAGCAGAAGGACGATCTTGTAGATGGGAAAGGCCAGGATCGTTAAAAACCCGACCATGATCAACAAGACCGAGATAATGAAGAAACGCAGGTAGCGTTTACGATTCAAACGGAGTTGATCGAAAATACCCGGTATTGTTTCCGCCATGTTCGCCTATCAACGCTGGTGGATGCGTTTGATTTCGTCCTTGGCCTCGCTGCATTCGTGATTCAGTTCCAACGCCTTGACGAAATGCAGCTCGGCGAATTCGTATTGCTTCATCGCCGCGTAGATCTTTCCCAGGTAGAGAAAGTGCAAGTACCGCCCGGGGTTGATCCGCATTCCCTTGCGGATGATCTGTTCGGACTGATTGACGCGATTGTTGTCGGCTTCATCGTTGAAAATCGCCCAGCCCAGCAAAGCATAAGCATCGGCGTTATTCTCGTCCAGGTCCAGCGCCTTGGTCAGGAACCGGCGCGCTTCGGTCCAGTTGCCGTCGTCCAGCAGATAACCGGCTTGCTTGATCAGGTCTTCGGGATTGCTGTAGTCGTCGACGTCCATGAACAAGCTGCTGTCGGGCTCGGGCTCCTCGGCGCTGAATTCCTCGGTTCCGAAGGCGTCCGTTTCCGCTCCGAAGCCCAGATCGTCGGCGATCGCCGATTTTTTCTCGGCCGGCGACGCCGGGGGTTCGAGCGTCGCGTCGCCGAACAAATCGTGACCGGTCGGCGTTTCGGCCGCCCGAGCGACGGGCGCCTGAGCAAAAGGATCGACCACCGGGGCTTCGGGACGGATCGATTCGCGACGGGGCGGCGTTGCCGCGCCAAGGCTCTGATCGACCTTGGAAACGAAATCGGCTTCGACCGTCTGTTTGGCCGGCTTGGCCGGTTTGGCGACGCGCGCCGGGCGTTCGGGCTCTTCGAAATCCTCGAACTCGTCGTCTTTCTGGACTTCCTCGCGAATGCGGTCGACGCTGGCCATCGCCTCGGCGATCAGGTCGTTGGAAATGCTGATTTCAAAGCCGCCGCCGGCCGTCCGCGGGGTGCGCTTTTCCTTGGCCATTTTCGTGATGCGGTCGCTGCGGAACGCTTCGGGGAAGCCGACCATTTCCAGTAGGTACAACGCGTAAAGCACCTTGTAGGCGATGCGTTTGTTCATGTTGGCCAGGGAAACGATCTGGCGCAGCGTCCGTTCGCCGTTGACCAGATTGTAAATCCGGACTTCCGCCGGCCCGAGTTTCAGGTCCTCGATTTTGTAACGGCCGGCAAAGCGTTTGACGATGATATCTTCCTTCCGGCCGCGGAATTCCACGGGCGGACGGTCCAGCGGCAAATAAAAACGGATGCCGCGATACAGCAGGTTCGGGAAGCTGATATTCAGAATCCGGTGTTCCTCGCCGATGATTTCGCCCTCGCGGAAGAAAAATTCCCCCTCGGCCCACAAAAAGAGCTTGAACAATTTTTCGGTGACCTGCTTGTTCAATGCTTCGTAAAGTTCGTGCGGCGAGAGATGGCCCTTTTCGACCAGATAGGCGCCCTGCTTGGTTTTATCCTGCCGGCAATTGTCGACCGATTCGTCGTTTATTTCCTTTGAGATTTTGCCTTCCTTGACCAGGTAATCGCCCAGCGACATGTCCGGGAAATACGAACTGGTGACGTAGACGATCTCCCCGCGATCGAAGTGAATGTGAACCTTTCGTTTGCCCTGGCTCAACGCCAAAATACCGCTTTTGCCGGCCTGATTGATGAAGTTCAGGACCTTGGCGAACGGCACTTGGGTCAACGATCCTTTCACATATCCGTCACGGATCGTGGATTCAGGCATAGTCTCCCCCATTCATTGAAACTCACGATGTGCGCGATAAATCGCTCCTCCCCTAATTAGAGTCATCCTAAAGGGGTAATGGCAGTCGTGTCAACGGGAGATACCTGCCGATGAATCCATCCGGAAAGAATTTTTCCCGTCGGAAGGAAAAACCGGAACCCAACCGTTAACGGCGAGGGCTTGCCCGGAGGTTGCCAACGTTTATATTGTTAATTGGAATTATCGAACGGGATGAAAAACATGAAGACCTGGCGATTTTTGGTTTTGATTTCGTTGCTGCTTTCGCTCGCGTTGCTCGTTTCCTGCGGCGGATCCGATGACGAAAAAAAAGCGTCCGTGCCGAAAAACGACAATCCGGGCGGCATTTCCGACGATGACGCGGCCGACGACGACACCACCGCCGACGATGACGACGATACCTCGTCGGACGAAATCAACGTGGTGATGATCACGCGCAACGTCTCGGATGTCCCCGCTTATGAAACCATGCTGGAATCGTACAAGCTTCGGTTCTCGTCGATCCTGGAAGACGAAATAGCCACCACCGATTTTTCATCCGCCGATGTCCTTTTTGTCGACACCAGTTGCCGGTGGTACTCGGCCGCCGACGTCACGACGATCGATGAGACGGGCCTGCCAATCCTGGGAGTCTTCGAGGGCGGCGGCTACCTCTTCAACGGGTTGGGGCTTTACGCCGGTTGGGACAACGGTTTTACCGAGTTCGACGTGACCGATACCGTCGTCCAGGACGCCAGCCATCCGGTTTTCACGAAGCCCTACGGCCTTAATGTGACGAACGGCGAAACGATCGCCTTGTTTGCATCCGGCGTACGCCTGCATTATTTGGATGCGTTGGATGCTCCGGCCGATGTGACCTTGCTCGCCAACCGCCCGGTCGGCACCGATTATTCAGGCATCGTCCTTCAGAAAAAGATCTATATTTATTGGGGCTACGAAATGTCGCCCAACCTGCTGACCGCAAATGGCGCCAAATTGTTAATCAATAGCCTTTATTATTTGGCAGGGGTTGGAAACGCCAACTCACAATGATTTGATTCTGCAATCAACTCCTTCTCCAATTCAAACATTGTAAATTATAATCTGTATATTCATGTATCATTGTCGATCAATGGCCAGTTAATCTTATCTGTTTTATACGTTTGATGGTTAATTTTGGCTGTTAATATAGATCAATGTTGCTTTTATGCTATCTATAATGTTGTTTTGGCTGATAGGAAGGTAATTGTAAGTGAAAAAAAATGATTTCAATTTATGCAATGAAGATTTGCGGAGGTAGAAATGCTCAATGAAATGGTTTGAATTGAATCGTGGAAAATTTGAAGTAGATAACTGCTTATATTGATTGCTATGGATAGCAAATGGCAACTGGAATATAGAATGCCGGCTGTTTTGTGGTCTTTCTTGTGCTTATAAATGTATTTTAGTTATCAATAAGTTCATTTTTCATGCACTGCTTGCTCAGTGCTTTCTATCTGGCCATAAATGCGCTAATATATTGAATTTTTAGCGAATCCATCCCATATAACGACCTTGCCAATAAGTCAGTAGGTAACCGACGCCGGTAAAACGATAGGTCGGACCGCCGCGCTGTGTGGTGGTTCCGTGAGGCGACCAGGTCCATTCGTACTCGACCGCCGGGCGTGATTCCATCCCGACCCACGAATTCTCAGGCCAGGTCTGATTGATTTTTCGGAACCAAAGGCCGTTTTCTAATAAGTCCGGGTCGAAATCGTTCAATTCCGCCAGGGCGCGGGCCGCGCCGCCCGAATCGGGCACATGCATCTGGTGGGTGAAATTGGCGGCCGTGTTCCCGAACAAGAACGAACCCTGGTACACGTATTCCAAGGCCCAGATCCAGCGATGAAACGCCGCCGGATCGTCGAGGTACTCGAAGAGGTGCGCGTAACCGCTGTCCTGGAAATGCTGCCCTTCGTATTTTTGCGCGATGAAGTGCATGGCGTAGTGATAGAAGATCGCGCGGATATCGAGATACTCGACGTAGGTCTGCCGGCGGAACTCGCGGAGGTAGCGTTCGTTGCCGGTGACGTGCCAGGCGATGAGCAGGAAATCGGCGGCCAGTTCGGGCGCCGCGAGCAGATTGCCGTAGGTGGTCGGCTGGCCGTCGAACTGGACGACGTGCAGGTGGTGATCGAGGATGTCGCCCATAATGGCCTCGGTGATCGATCGCACTTCCTCGCGTTCCGTTTCATCGGCCGCCAGGTCGTAAAAAGTCGCCAGCCCGTGAAAATACCCCGAAAGCTGATCCACACTGACGTCGCCGATCCAATAGATTTCCTTGGTCGGGTGCTTGTACCAGCGCTTGATCGTGTCGGCGCCCGGTTCGACCGGGTCGGTCTGATCGTACAGGTAGCGCGACCAGTTGCGGACCACTTCGCCGCGCTTGGGCGTGACGTCGGCCATCCGCAGCAGCGCCTTCCAGAGGGCTTTCGCCGAGGCGAGGGCGTCGGGATCGCCGGTCACCGCATAACGATAACTCTCGACGCTGAGAAAAAGGCCCGTCAGCCAGCAGGTGTCTTCCTGCCAGACGTTGCCGAACAGATTGACCGGAATCTGGCCGTCGAGAACCGTGGCGAGTTGTCCGTCACGCAGCGTATTGCCGAGCAGATGCTCGCGCACCGCTTCGGCCTTGGCCAGCAATTCCGGTTCGCCGACGGCGGAAATGCCGTGCAGCGAACCGTCGGCGTTGCGCCAGTAATCCCAGCCGAAACCGACGCGCCCCGCGGCGTCGACCGTCGCCTGGGAGTCGATCGTCAGGTCGTCGAGCGGCCCGAAGGCGGTGCGCATTCGGTCGCCGCCCAGCGAGTCGTACAAATCGACCTGCGTCCAGAGGGCGAACGAGCCGCCCAGCGCTTCCCGGCCCTCGGTCAGCATGTCCAAATCCTGCATCGCGCCGGCCAGGTCGTTCAGGTGCGAACCGAGGCGCATCGCCACCAGGACGATGTCGATCCCGGCCGTCTTCAAGGCGTCGACCACGCGGATCGTCCATGTCCGGCGGTAATCGCCGTCGTCGATCCAGTCGAGGAAAAAGCCCATCGTGCCGTGGTGGCGCCAGACTTCCTGCAGCACGCGGTATTCCGGAAAACCGGGATAGCGCACGGTCATCAGGACCTGCCAGTCGGCGCGCGCGCGGCGCACGGCCCCGACGATCCGGGTCACCAGAAGCGTCTCGTTTTCGTCGGGCGCCGGCACGAATTCGTAGGGGATGTACACGCCGCGCAGCGCGGCGGAATCGCCGTAGCGGCCGGCCAGTTCGGCGACGAGCGTTTCGACGCGGGCCGCTTCGGGCTCGATCGGGTCGGCGTAAAACTCGCCGACCCGCCGCTCGGCCGACAATCCCAGGTAAACCGTCAACCCGCGGGCCGCGGCCAGTTCCAGCAACACGGCTAACGGATCGGTTTCGGCCATCGAGACGAAAGGAACGAACGCGTCGGACGGGTAGGTGACGCGGTCCTGGCGGGCGGTCCAGCGCCAGATCAGGCCGCCGACGTTTTCGTTTCGCATCGCGTCCAATTCGGCCGCCATGTCGTCGCGTGTTTTGTCGAGCCAGTAGATCGGATCGACGATCACCAAATCCAACGGCGGCAGCGTCGGCGCGGCGCTGTCGTTGTCATCGTCATCGTTATCGTCATTGTCGTCGTCATCACCCTGGTCGGCGGAAGAATCGTCATCGGAATCCGTTTCGCAGGCCGCGAGGGAGAAAAGGAGGGCCACGAGCAGCGCGACGAACCACAAGCGGAAAAGCTGGCCGGTGTTATTCATGGGCGCGCTCCTCGATCCAGGAAAAGTGGATGTCCCAGTCGCCGCTCCGTGCGTCCTGCCAGACGAGCGCGCGGCCGGCGAGGTCGGGCCGATCGCGGAGGGTCACTCCGGCGTAGTCGTCCCATTGCGTATCGGCGGCGGGCCAGTCCCAAGGTGAAGTGGCGACGACTCCCTGGATGGTGTAATCGCCCACGCTACGGTCGTCGGACCAGGCGACGAGCAGCGCGGTGCCGTCGAAGGCGGCGGTCGGGTACTGCTGGTTCAATTGCAGTTCGCTGTTGACCCGCGTCGCCGTCGACCAGGTCAGGCCGCCGTCTTCGCTCAGGGCGAGGTAAACGTCGTTGCACCGGCCGGAACTGTAGACCAGCGAGGGATCCTGGCCGGCCGCGCTTTCGGCGGCGTCGTTCCAGACGACCGCGATCCGGTCGCCGGCGGCCGCCACGCGGGGAAAGTCGGCCCGCGCGCCCTCGTCGAGATCCAAGCGGATGGGCTCGTCCCAGGTGACGCCGCCGTCGCGGCTGACCCGCGCCCAGATGCGCCGGCTCAAGTCGAACCAGACCGCCACCGCGCCGTCCGTCGTGGCCGCGATTTCGGGAAACAAGGCGAACACGTCGTCGGCCGGGTTGAGCGTCGTTTCGTCGGCAAACGTCAGGCCGCCGTCGCGGCTGACCGCGGCGCGCACGTCCCACCGGATGCCGCTGTCCTCGGCCGTCGAACGGCGGTTGTCGGCCCAGGCCAGGTAGATCGTTCCGTCGTCGCCGACGGCGATCGACGGTTCGACCTGTGTGCCCGAAACGGCGGCCGGCGCCAGGCGCGGAGCAGCGAACGAAGCGCCATGATCCTCGCTGACCGCCAGGTAGAGGTCGTAATCGGCTTCGTTTCGCCAATCGGCCCAAACCAGATAAAGGTCGCCGCCCGGCGCCACGGCGAGGTCCGGCGCGATCTGGTCGAACGGCGCCGGTTCGTCGGGCATGACCGAGGGCTCGAAACTGAGGCCGCCGTTTTCGCTGACCGCGAGCCGCACGTCGGCTTGGAACGTCGAGCCGTCTTGCCAGACGACGTAGACCGTTTCGCCATCGACGGCGATGGCGGGCAGGGTCTGATCGTGCAAGGTGACGTCGTTGACGAGGGTGGCGGCGCCGGCGACGCCGGCATACAGACAGGCAAACAACAGCAAAAGTATACGTTGCATGAGGGACGATCCATTTTCAGGGTTGCCGAAAAATCATTAACATATTTTCTTGGAGAATCACAATCTTTATTCTTGCCAAATCGGCAAACGATGGTATATTTAATATTATTACATCCTATTGAGTTTCATCATCCCGACATTTTTATAGCAACGGATTTACCCGGAGATTGGAGAGGAATCTGATGGACATCGCGTTTCATTATTGTTGCGTCAAGGTATTGGCCGTCAAAGCAGGTTTTTTGCCCGAGGAAGCGCAGATCATCGCGTACGCCTCGCAGTACACCGACGATGCGACCGAATGGCAGCCGTTGCGGGTCAACGGTCTGCCGGCGATTCCGGGTTTGCGGGTCGATGCGGAAGGGCGGTTCGATCCCATCTGCACCGCGCATTATTCGCCGAAGGAAGCGATTTTGCCGAACATGGAGATGCAGAAAAAGGTATACGTGCCCTTTCACTTTTTACCGCCCTTTTCCAAAAGTCAGCCGACCGCCCAGGGATTCTTCGATTATCTGGTCGCTCCCGATTCGCCACTCGCCCGCGAACTGGTGGTCGCCGCCCGCGAAAAAAACGACGGTCCGCGCGAACTGCAATTGATCCGCCTGGGCGTGGCGCTGCATACCTTCGCCGACACCTGGGCGCACCAGGGTTTTTCCGGCCGCAATTGCCAGCCCGACAACGACATCGATTGCATCGAGGTGTTTCGACCCGGTGGCGAATGGGACACCGTTTTCAGCCTGACCAACAACATGGTGCCGATGGGGCACCTGCAGGCGCAGACCTACCCCGATCGAAGCCAGACGACGTGGAAATTCACCCGGCAAAGCGACGCGGCGCAAGTGGTCCGTAAAAACAGCGATATTTTTCTGGCGGCGGCCGGGCGGGTTTACGAGGAACTGCAAAAAACGCCGCGGGCGGGCGAGGCGGCGGATTGGGAGTCTTTCAAAAATCGAATCGCGGCCGTATTTTCCATCCCGCCGACCGCGGGCGCGAAGGTCATCGGCGCTTTGGATGTCATTCTGGATAAAATCGGCCTGGCGAACCTGGTCGAAAAGGCGCGCGAAAAATGCCTGCAAAAATGGGCTGAAGCGTTTCCCGAGGTGTCTTTCGCCTACGACGCGAAGGAATGGCGGCGGCTCGGCCTGAACGGCCGCCATCACCGCTGGGATAACCTGCGGGCGGAAGACTACCAAACATTGGTTTACGACTACGCCGGAAATCCCCGCTTTTTCCATTTTCACGTTGCGGCGAAAGAGCAGCGGGATTTCGTGCACGCCAACGTCCGTGTGGACCTGCGGTAATATAGGATAGAAACGATCGACTAATAATTATCGGCCGGCGCCGGCCGCGCGGTCCCTTGACCCCCCGTCCCCATAAGGTTATAAACACCTTTCTTTTAAGGGGTTTATTCCGACTCTCAACCCGTGGATTAGAGGCAAACGATGTCCGTGCAAGTGGAAAAGATTTCGCCGATCAAAACGCGCGTCACCCTGACCATCGAGGCCGCGGCCGTCAGTCAGGAAATGGAAAAGGTCTTCAAGCAGGTGCGCCATGAGGCGCGCATCCCCGGCTTCCGCCCCGGCAAGGCGCCCATCGCCATGGTGAAACGCCGCTTCGGCGCCTACGCCGAGGAAGAGGTCAAGCACAATCTGGTCAACGAACGCCTGCCGCAGGTGCTCGAGGAGCAGAAAATCCGGTTGTTGGGCCGTCCGGAACTGGAAAAAGAAGAGCTGGACGAGGCCGGCAATCTGGTGGTTTCCGCCGTCATGGAAACCTGGCCCGACATCGAGCTGGGCGAGTACAAAGGCCTGGAAATCAAGCGGGAAAAGGCCGAGGTGATGCCGCAGGCGGTCGACACCCGGTTGGACATGATGCGCGAACAACTCGCCACGCACACCGACATCACCGATCGCGACACGGCCGAGGCCGCGGATCACGTGCGCATCGACTTCAAGGGCACGAAGAACGGCGAAGCGGTGCGCGGCGGCGCGCACGAGAATTTCCTGCTGGATTTGGGCAGCCACACGTTCATTCCCGGCTTTGCCGAGGGCGTGGTCGGCATGAAAGTGGGCGAAACCAAGGTGCTGTCACTGGAATACCCCGCCGGCGCCGGCCGCGAGGATCTCGCCGGCCAGACCGTCGATTACGAAGTGATCCTGAAGGCCATCGTGAAGAAGGAACTGCCCAACCTGGACGACGAATTCGCCCATGACACCGGCCAGGCCGACACCCTGGAGGAACTGCGGCAGAAGATCCACGACGACATTCTGGCGGGCGAGGAAGCGCGGACGCGGCGCAACGCGCGCAAGGAAGTCATCGCCAAGCTGACCGAAAAATTCCCGATCGAGGTGCCGCCGGCGATGGTCGACCGGCAGATCGAGCACTTCGTGCGCAACTACAAGATCGAGCTGGCCATGGCCGGCATTCCGATCCAGCGCGACGCCTCCCTCGACGAGGAGTTGCGCAAGCGTTTCGCCGACGACGCGAAAAAGGAAGTGATGTCGTACTTCCTGTTCCAGGCGATCGCCGACAAGGAAGGCATCGCGATCACCGACGACGATCTCGAGGCGCGGTACGAAAAGATGGCCGCGGAACAGAAGCGTTCGGTGGCCGAAGTCGCCGCTTATTACCAGAAAGAAAATATGGTAGAATATCTGCGCGACGAGTTGCTCGACGAACGGATCGTCGATTTGCTGCTCGCGCACGCCCAGACGACCTGGGAGGAGCCGGTGGTGCACGTTCACGATCACGACCATGATCACGACCACGACCACCACGATCACGATCACGAAGCCGGCGAAAAGAAAGACGAATAGCCCCGGGAAAAAAGCTCGATTCGCCGGCGAGGGGCGGATCAGGCGAAGCCGAGCGGAGAGAAAAAACGATGCTGATTCCGATGGTTATCGAACAAACGGGACGCGGCGAGCGGTCGTATGACATTTACAGCCGCCTGCTGAAGGATCGGATCATCCTGCTCGGCCAGCCGATCGACGACGAGGTCGCCAACCTGGTGATCAGCCAGCTTCTCTTCCTCGAATCGGAAGACCCGGATTCCGGCATTTCGCTGTACCTCAACAGCCCCGGCGGTTACGCCAGCGCCTGTCTGGCCATTTACGACACGATCCAGTTCATCAAGAGCCCGGTCAGCACCCTGTGCGTCGGGCAGGCCTCCTCGATGGCCGCGGTGCTCCTGGCCGCCGGCGCGAGCGGCAAGCGTTACGCCCTGCCGCACAGCCGGGTGATGCTGCACCAGCCGATCGGCAGTTTTTCCGGCCAGGCCACCGATTTGGAGATCGCGGCGCGGCAGATCGAAAGCTTGCGGCACGCCATCAACCTGATTCTGGCCAAGCACACCCTGCGCGACGTCGAGAAAATCGCCCACGACACCGAGCGCGATTTTTATTTGACCGCCGCCGAAGCGAAGGATTATGGTTTAATCGACGCCGTGCTGGAAAAGCGGCCGGGCGCCCAAACCGACGAGAAGATTGGGAAGATCCGATGAGAAAACGAAACGAGCAAGACGGCAACCACAACCTGTTCTGCTCCTTCTGCGGCAAGAACCAGAAGGATGTCCGCAAGCTCATCGCCGGCCCGAACGTCTACATCTGCGACGAATGCATCGAACTGTGCAACGACATCATCGCCGAGGAAAACCAGTTCGACCAGGAACAGGTCGACACCAGCACCATCCCGGCCCCGCGCGACATCGCCCGGGCGCTCGATGAATACGTCATCGGCCAGACCCAGGCCAAGCGCTCGCTGGCCGTGGCCGTCCACAACCACTACAAGCGCATCTACTACCAGGGCAAAACCGGCGACGTCGAACTCGAAAAAAGCAACATCCTCATGGTCGGCCCGACCGGCAGCGGCAAGACCCTGCTGGCCCGCACCCTGGCCAAGGTGCTGCAGGTGCCCTTCGCCATCGCCGACGCCACCACCCTGACCGAGGCCGGCTACGTCGGCGAGGACGTCGAAAACATCATCCTGGCCCTGCTGCAAAACGCCGACTTCGACATCGAGCGCACCAAGCGCGGCATCATCTACATCGACGAAATCGACAAGATCAGCCGCAAATCCGACAGCCCGTCGATCACCCGCGACGTGTCCGGCGAAGGCGTCCAGCAGGCCCTGCTCAAGATCATCGAAGGCACCGTCGCGCACGTGCCGCCCAAGGGCGGCCGCAAGCACCCGCAACAGGATTTCCTCAATATCGACACGACCAATATCCTGTTCATCTGCGGCGGCGCGTTCCACGGCCTGGAAGAGATCATCCTGCGCCGCATCGGCAAGTCGTCGATCGGCTTCGACGCCGAGGTGAAAAGCACCAAGGAAATGAAAATCGGCGAAATCCTGCAGCAGGCGCAGCCGCAGGATCTGCTCAAATACGGCCTGATCCCCGAATTCGTCGGCCGCCTGCCGGTCGTGGTCACGTTGCACGAACTGACCGAAAACGACCTGATGCGCGTGCTGACCGAACCGCGCAACGCCCTGGTCCGGCAGTACCTCAAACTGTTCGAAATGGAAAAGGTCAACCTGACCTTCACCGACGGCGCCCTGCGCGCCATTTCCCGCGAAGCTCTGCGCCGTCAGTCCGGCGCCCGCGGCCTGCGCTCGATCATGGAAAACACGATGCTGGAGATCATGTACGAGATCCCCAGCCAGGCCAACGTCCGCGAAGTGGTCATCAACGAGGAAGTCGTCAGCAACAAGGAACAGCCGCTGGTCGTCTACGAAAAAAAGGCGGCGCCCGATTAATCGGGCGGGTAGGTAGGCCATGGCGTCATCCAGTCTGGGCGATCTGTTGCGCGAAGGCCGACGAAGCGTTCTGCCCCTGTTACCCCTCCGCGATATGGTGGTTTTTCCCGGCATGGTCGTGCCGCTTTTCGTCGGGCGGTCGCGCTCCATCGCCGCCCTGGACGAAGCCGCGGGCAAGGACAAGCTCATCATGCTGGCGGCGCAAATCGACGCCAAGGACAACGAGCCCGAGGAAAGCGACCTCTATCGCGTCGGCACCGTCGCCAAGATCGTGCAGCTCCTGCGCCTCCCCGACAGCACGGTCAAGGTGCTCGTCGAAGGCAAGGGCCGCGCGCGCATCCGCGATTTCCTCCCCCACACCGACTATTTTCTCGCCTATATCGAGGAACTCGCCAATGAGGAGGACACCACGGTCGAAACCGAGGTGCTGATGCGCGAGGCCCTCAAACAGTTCGACGGCCTGATCAAAATCAACCCGCGCCTGCCGCGCGACCTGCTGAGCCTGCTGGCCTCCATCGAGGATCCAGGCCGGCTCGCCGACGCCGTCGCGCCGCACCTGAGCCTGAAGCTGGCCCAGAAGCAGGAACTGCTGGAAACCCTTGCGCCGGGCGAGCGCCTGCAGAAAATCTTCGGCCTGATTAACGCCGAGATCGAGATCATCCAGGTCGAGCGCAAAATCCGCACCCGCGTCCGCCAACAGATTTCCAGCTCGCAGAAGGAGGCCTACCTCAACGAGCAGATGCGGGCCATCCAGAAGGAACTGGGCGAGCGCGACGAGTTCAAGGCCGAACTGCGCGATCTGGAAGAACGCCTCAAGAAAAAACAGATGAGCGCCGAGGCGACCGAAAAGCTCCAGTCCGAAATGAAAAAACTGCGGATGATGAGCCCGCTGTCGGCCGAGGCCGCGGTGGTGCGCAACTACATCGACACCGTGCTGGCGCTGCCGTGGCAGGAGCGCAGCGAGGAGCCGATCGACCTGGACGAGGCGGCGCGGATTCTCGACGAGGATCACTACGGCCTGGAAAAGGTCAAGGAGCGGATCCTCGAATATCTCGCGGTGCAATTGCTGGTGGGCAAGATGCGGGGGCCGATCCTCTGCCTGGTCGGGCCGCCGGGCGTCGGCAAGACCTCGATCGGCAAGTCGATCGCCCGCGCCGCGCGCCGCAAGTTCGTGCGCGTCAGCCTGGGCGGGGTGCGCGACGAGGCCGAAATCCGCGGCCACCGGCGCACCTACATCGGCTCGATGCCGGGCAAGATCATGAACATGATGAAGCGCGCCGGCGTCAACAATCCCGTCTTCATGCTCGACGAAGTCGACAAGATGAGCAGCGATTTCCGCGGCGATCCGACCAGCGCCCTGCTCGAGGTGCTCGACCCCGAGCAGAACCACGCCTTCAACGACCACTACCTCGACCTCGACTACGACCTGTCGGACGTGATGTTCGTCGCCACCGCCAACACCACCCAGGCCATTCCGGCGGCGCTGCTGGACCGCATGGAACTGATCCGCCTGCCCGGCTACACCGAACACGAAAAACTGGCGATCGCCAAGGGCTTCCTCGTGCCGAAACAGAAGGAAGCCAACGGCCTCAAGGACAAGGACGTCACCTTCACCGACGGCGCGCTGCTGCTGCTCATCCGCCGCTACACCCGCGAGGCGGGCGTCCGCAACCTCGAACGCGAAATCGCCTCGATCTGCCGCAAGGCGGCCCGCCAGGTCGCCCGCGCCGGCCACGAGCAGGAAAAAATCCGCGTCACCGAGGCGAACGTGCCGCGCTTTCTCGGCGTGCACCGCTTCCGCGAACAGCAGCGGGAAGCGCAGAACCTCGTGGGTATCGCCAACGGCCTGGCCTGGACCGAAACCGGCGGCGAACTGCTGGCCGTGGAAGTCGCGGCCATGCCCGGCAGCGGCAAGTTGACCGTCACCGGCCACCTGGGCGAGGTGATGCAGGAAAGCGCCAAGGCCGCGCTGTCCTACGTGCGCCGCCGCAGCCGGATGCTCGGGCTGCCCGACGATTTCTACCAGAAGATCGACGTCCACGTGCACGTGCCCGAGGGCGCCATCCCCAAGGACGGCCCGTCGGCCGGCATCGCCATGACCGCCGCCATCGCCAGCGCGTTGCTGAAATTGCCGGTGCGTTGCGACGTGGCCATGACCGGCGAGGTCACCCTGCGCGGCCGCGTGCTGCCGATCGGCGGCCTGAAGGAAAAATTGATCGCCGCCCGGCGCAACGACATTCGCAAGGTGCTGATCCCGCGCGAGAACGAAAAAGACCTGCGCGATCTGCCCGCCACGGTGCGCAAGCAGTTGGAAATCGTGCTGGTCGACAGCGTGGACGAGGTGCTGCGCCACGCCCTGGCGGTCGAGAATCCCGAGCAGCTTTTCATCGAAAGCCGGGAACTGGCCGAAGAGCCCGCGTCGGTCCTCAACGACCCGGCCGGCGACCGCACCGCCCGCTTGTTGTAAGCGCGCGGCTTTGTCACAATTCGCCTATTGATTACCCCACAATCCGTTTGGCTTCATCCGGGAGATAAGCCGATGAAGAAAGTCCTGGCGATTTTTGGGTTGCTCGCGCTGCTGGCCGGTTCGGCGGCGGCCGCCGGCTTCGTCAGCCAGAGCCCGGCCGTCGACGGCCGCGTCTTTCTGGTGGTGCCCATCGATCTCAACGGCGACGGCCGGCAGGATTTGCTGGTTCCGCACGCCACCGGCGAAAAACCGAACGCCCAGCCGCATCTGGCCGTGTTCCTGGCCCAGCCGGCCGGTTACGCGGCGTCGCCGGATTTCGACCTGACGCTGCCGGCGGACGCCTGCTTGTTCGACGCCGCCGATCTGGACGGCGACGGCCTGCAGGAACTGGTGCTGCTGCGCAAATGGCAGGTGCAGAGTCTGACGCCGCGGGCGGGAACCAGGCCGGAATGGACGACGCTGATCAAGCACGGCACGGGCGTGCTCTTTCCGTCCTTCGACGGCTACGTTCCCTACGAGGATTTCGCCCGCGACTGGAACGGCGACGGGCAGCCGGAGGTCGCCTTTCCCGATTACGGCGTCATGCCCTTCTATGGCCGCGGCGAAAAGGGCGAATGGGCGAAAGTGGGCCAGGTCGCGCTGCACGCGCGCGGGTGGTTGAGTGTTCAGAACCGCGAGACGGACAACGAAATCGGCGACCAGCTTCAGGGGGGCTTCAACCTGCCCAAGCGGATGCTGGTCGTCGGCAAACGCGGCCGCGAGCTTTATTTCACCCAGGGCGAGGAAATCTGGCGCCATCCGCTCGAAAACGGGATGTTTCGCGAAAAGGGCGAGCGGCTGTACTTTCCCTTTCTGACCGAGCAGGAACGGCGCAACGACAACATGAACGTGGTCTCGACCGTGGAGGACCTCAACGGCGACGGCTATCCGGATCTGATTCTGCAAAAGCTGGGCGGCTCGCTGACCAACTTCAAGAGCGCCCTGCGCATTTACGCCGGCAACCCGGCCGGGTTCAACACCACGCCCGCCTACGCGACCGACCGCGACGGCCTGATCGTCATGTTGCGCTATTGGGACGTCACCGGCGACGGCAACAAAGAAATGTTCATGCCGCTGATCGAGGTCGGCTTGATGCAGATGGCGCGGATGCTGACCACGCAGATGCTCAAGGTGAAGATTCAGGTTTACCTGGGCGGCCCCGGCTTCTACGGCAAGGATCCGCAGACGACCCGCGAGATCACCATGAAGATGAATACCGATCGCGGCATCACCTTCGTCGGCTATCCGCCCAACTACGGCGAGGATTTCGACGCCGACGGCCTGCCGGACCTGTTCATGCAGCACGGCAACGGCTTCGCGATCTGGAAGAACCAGGGGAAATTGTCGTTCTCGAACGCGCCGATCATCTCGGCGGCCGTCGAACCCTGGGGCGAAAGCCGCCTGCGCGACCTCAACGGCGATTGCCGCGCCGACTTCTACGCCTGGGACACCGCCGACCCGGCCAAACGCGGCCGCATCCTGGTGCTGTTCAACAAGCCGTGAGATCGGGCTTCCGCCCGCGATGTTGAAGGCCACCGGCGCCTGTCGACCTTGGTGCTTCATGCCGTAGGCATGATTGAAAATAGCCCAGCGTTTCAACGCTGGGTTTTGGTTCGCGCCATTTTTCTTCGTGCCGTAGGTACGTCCGAATGATCTCCCATATTTTTCGTGGTGAATCATGTGTCGAGGCACGTCCCTGACGGGACGAATAAATCCGCGGCGTTCATCCCCAGCGTTGAAACGCTGGGCTAGATTCAATCGTCCCTGACGGGACGTTAGGAAATATCGATAACCTGTTCCATCTTTCCGTGCGCCAGCCGGTAACCACAACGGAAGCCCCGGTGACTAGCCGGCGACTGTAAGAGCGGCTTAGCAGCCGCGATTTCACCTCTCCGCCAAACCCTCCGCCGGATTTGCCGAAACGAATAATTTTCGCTTATTTATCCGTGACTTCCGATTTAACTATGATCGCCAATGGGAGGCCACTCGTAAGTATTAAA
>JAAYVF010000106.1 GCA_012517325.1 Myxococcales bacterium
GTCAGACCCGGTGGAGATGTCGGCCCATAGATCAATGCCTAATTGCGTGACGGGCATACCGGCCAGCGGATAGGTCAGCGCCTGAATCATCGCATTGAGATGTTTTTTCGCGGTGGCCCAGCTTTCGCCGGCGCCGGAATCGTCGGACTGGTCGGGATCGACGTACCAATTGGGCATGAGCGCTCTCCAAACGCCTTCACCGCCGCCCTCACCTCATCCAACCACGCTGCTCCACCCGGAAGGCGAATAGAAAGATACATCTTTGAATAAAAAAAACAAGGAAAAAATATGAATCATTTTTAATACTTACGAATGGCCTCCCATTGGCGATCATAGTTAAATCGGAAGTCACGGATAAATAAGCGAAAATTATTCGTTCCGGCAAATCCGGCGGAGGGTTTGGCGGAAAGGTGAAATCGCGGCTGCTAAGCCGCTCTTACACCAGTCAAGTCGCTGGCGCTCCCCGCGTGGGTTCCGGCTGGCGAACGGAAAGACGGCGAGGATTTTTTCAGGGTTGGGCTTTGAGATGCCGAAACAAGTTCGGCATGACCGGTTGGTGGGCGGCGGCATGACGGAGTGGATTCCGGCTTTCGCATGGAAAGACGATGAGGATTTGTATCGCGGCTGCTAAGTCGCTTACAGTGGACAAGCGGTCGGCGCTTCCAGGTTCATGACGGCGCTAAATAATGACCAGGTTTTTGGACCGAGGCGATCGCGAAAGGTCAAGGCCGTTTGGGTAAGAGGCATCCCATCACGAATGATCGTGCCGGTGATGAATATCCGGATAGTGACCGTGGGAGTGGACGATCGGCTGGTGAACATGCCGGTGCTCGTGCGATTCGCCGGCTTCGATCGTCGCTTCATGCGTGTGCCGGTGATGCTCGTCGTGGACGTGCGAATGCGCGTGCTCCAATAAAGAGTGGCGATGCTCATGCCGGTGCACTTCGGTCAGATGCAACAGCCCCCCCGAACCCATCAGGCAGGCCGCGACGAACAGCGGTATCGTCGGCGGCTCGCCCAGCAGCGGCACCGCGACGGCCGCGCCGATGAACGGCGCCAGCGAAAAATACGCCCCGGTCCGCGCCGTGCCCAGGTGCCGCAAGCCGAGCACGAACAGACTCAGACTGAAGCCGTAACCCAAGAGACCGACGACCGCCGCGCCGAGCGCCAACCGCAACGGCGGCAACGTCGCGCCCGCCAGCCGCGCGATCAGCAGGTTGACCCCGCCGGCGACGATCCCCTTGACGGCGGCGACGAGTAGCGGGTCGGCCGCCGACACCTTTTGCGTCAGATTGTTGTCGATTCCCCAGCAAAGGCAGGCGCCCGCCACGGCCAGCGAGGCCAGCGGCAACCCCAGGCCGGACCCGCCCTCCGGCCACGCAAGCACCACGCCGCCGGTCACGATCAGCGCCATGCCGACGGCGATCCGGCGATCGAAATTTTCGCGGAAGGCGAACCAGGCCAGTAGTGCGGTGAAAACGCCTTCCAGGTTGAGCAGCAGTGAGGCGGTCGCTCCCGGCGTCGCGGCGAGACCGGTCAGCAGCAGGATCGGCGCGACGATGCCGCCGAACAGGATCGCCCCGGCCAGCCACGGCCAATCGGCGCGCGACAGGGGAGCCGCGTCCTGAACGCGGCGCCGCCGGGCCAGATAGATGATCGACAATCCCGTTCCGGATCCGAGGTACAGCAAACCGGCGAGTAAAACCGGTGAAAGATCGCCGACCAGCAATTTCGCGAACGGCGTGCTGGCGCCGAACAGCGCCGCCGCGCCCAGCGCGTAAAGGACTCCGCCGCGGAGGGGGAATCTTTCGGCTGGCCGGTGATCTTGCTTCATTCGTTTCCGGTTTTAACACGTTCCCGACGGCCGCGCGAGCAAAACTTGCCTCGTACTACAAAAATGGGGTTGACGAATGGATAACTCCGGGAAGATAATTCCCACCGGCGTGAGCTGAATTTCATTCCGTTCTTTCAATGGAGAAGACGATCCGGAGCGTTTCCGGATTTTTTCATGGAAAGGAATTGGCGATGGATCAGATCAAACGTCTTTTCTTCATGGTTGCGGCCCTCCTCGGAATTTGCTTTTTACAACCCGCCCTGTTCGCCGATCAATTCCAGGAACTCTGGCAAACGACCGAAGCCGTACACGACGACGCGGCGAACGAACCGTTCGACCTGGTGGTGACCGCCGACGGGATGATTTACCTGTCGTACGGCTACGAAGGTTCGACCTATTTCACCGCCGCCGGGAAACTGGCCAAAATCAACGACGCCGGCCATTTTCTCTGGCGCAAAACGGTGGCCAGCGACGGCATTTCCGGCATCCAGATCCGGGTCGACGCGAACGAAAACATCTACACGGCGTCGGCGATCATTCCCGACATCATCGGCGCGCCTTGCCAGTCCTATTTCAGCAAATACAAGACCGGCGGCGCGCTCGCCTGGCGGCACGCGAACTCCTCCCAGGCCACCTGCTTCGCAATGGGCGCGATCACCGCGGACGATCGTTTCGCGTTCGCGCTGACCAAGGCGGTTTACCTCGGCCCCTGGCTCGGCTACGCCAACCAATTGTGGCTGGGCGCCTACTCGCCGGACGGCACCCAGGAATGGTTGAGCCGTTGGGATCAGGACATCACGGACGGCGACGAAGTCCCCGCCGCCTTGCTGCCGGATCGGGAAGGAAATTTCTACATCTTCGGCGAAAATCTCGATTCGGATTACAAGACGATCCTCGCCGGGAAATACACCTCCGCCGGGAAAAATCTCTGGAAATATTCGGTCAACGATTCCAGTTACAACAATTTCGTCGCGGGCGCCGTCGACGAACAAGGCAACACCTACGTCACGGGCTACTTCGACAGCGTCAGCGACTATCTCTTCGTTTTCTCGGCAGACCCCCAAGGGCAGATCCGGTGGGAAAACTTTTACGGGCATTACCTCGCCGGCGACCATCGACCGTCCGCCTTCGCGTTGACGCCGGCCGGCGACGTGCTGGTCGCCGGTTACACCACCAACGAAAACGGCGACAAAGATTTGTTGCTGCTGTGCTTTTCGGCCGAAGGCGAAGGAAAATGGTTGTGGCAACAGGATGAGAGCCTCGGCGGCGACGATTTGCTTGCCTACGGCGCCCTCGCGGTCGACGCCGGCGGCAACGCCTATCTCGTGGGTGTGGTCGATTCGGGCTCGGTTTGGAACCGGAAGCTTTACAAGATCGACTCCCAAGGCGAACTCGTCGCGGCGATCGAATGCGGCGCGCAGGATCAATCCTATCGTCCGGCGGAAATCGGCCTGGACGCCGCGGGCAACGTTTACCTCGCCGCCACCGAAAACGACGCGGTTTGGATCGGGAAATACGGGCAGATCTGCGATGGTTGCCGGATCGACGGACTGTGCCGCGCCGCGGGCGAGGCCAACCCGGACAATCCGTGCGAGGTGTGCGACCCGCCGCAAAACGAAGACGCCTGGTCCGCGGCGGCCGACGACACGGTCTGCGACGACGGCCTCTTCTGCAACGGCGCCGATCGCTGTCTCGCCGGCGCCTGCTCCGGGCATGAAGGCGACCCTTGCGAGGCCGCGGATTCCTGCGACGAGACGGCGGATCAGTGCGTCCCGGCCGCAACGGACGACGACGACACCGGCGGCGACGACGCGGCCGACGACGATGCCCCGGATGACGATGACGGCGGTGCGGCCGATGACGATGCCCCGGATGACGACGACGACAACGACGACCTGACCTGCTGCGGTTGAAAAGCGGGCGCGCGCCAAGCGGCACATTCGCGACAGGGAGAGATCGTCAAAACGTTCTTCAGAGCGCCGCGCTGGCGCAATTGACGCGGCGATGGCAGGGCCGGCGGCATTCGCGCATGCGCCGGATCGTCGGCGCGCGTCGCTCCTCCGCCAGGATCGTTGCCAGCGGTTCGCGCGCGATGTTGCCCAGCGGGGCGAAGAGGCCGCACAGCGAAACGTCGCCGCGCGCATCGACGCAGAAGCCGAATTCCTCGATCGGACAGGAACCCTCGACCGCCCGCGAGGGGTCCGCCAGAACCGCCGCCTGCATCGCCAAAGCCGCCGCCGGATTGTTGATTTTGGCGCCTTGCGCCCGGCGCTCCTGGAGATGCCGCATCACGCGCCGCCGCAGTTCCGCATCGGGATGAAAGAGGTCCGGGTCCGCGAGCCAGGCGTCGCCGCCGTCGACTCCCGCCGGGTTGGCGAGAATCTGAAAATAAACGCCGTCCACGCGGTCGTCCGCGAACAGCGCGTCGGCGAAATCCGCCATTCCCGGCAGATTGGCGCCCATCACCACCGTGACGATGTTCCGGCGCACGTCGGGCGCGTTGCCCACCAGGTTGTCCAGCGCCTCGTTCGCCCGGCGATAGGCGCCCGGCCGCCCGCGCAGAAAATCATGCAGCGGCGGCGGTCCGTCCAGCGAAAGGTTGACGTGCCGCACGCCCGCCTGCGCGAGTTCCCGCGCCTGTTCCGGGCCCAGGCCGTCGCCGCTCGAATTGAAATGCACGATCGCGCCGGCCCGCGCGGCGGCGCGGACGATGGCGTCGACGTCGTCGAACAACAGCGGCTCGCCGCCGGTGAGCACGATCTCGACGCCGGGAAAGAGCGTCGCGAGCGCGGCCGCCGCGTCGCTCCAGATTCGGGCGGGCAGTTCGCGCGGGTCGCGGTGCGGCCGCACGAAGCAGAATTTGCACTCGTTGCGGCAGCGATCGGTAAGGTGAAACGTGACGCGCATTCGGCAACTCCCCCTGAACCTTTCGGCAGCGTAGATCATTCCCTCCGGCGGGTCAATTTTTCCTCTCGGCGCGATCCGCCGGATTCCCGATTCGCGCTTTACGTTGACGCCGGGTCAACGCCGGGAGTACCTTGCCGCGAAACCCCAGGCCCAAGCCGGCCCGAAAAGCCGAAACAAGGTCGGATCGAATGACAAAACGAACGTTCTTCATTTTTCTGCTGCTCGCCGCGTTGTTCTCGGCGGGCGATGCCGCCGCCAAAACACTCCAGCGCACCGTCGACGCGGTCGTTCTGAACGCCCGGGGTTGCGGGCCGCTGTTGGGCCGGCCGATTTCCTCGCTGCGCGCTTACGCCAAAACCGCGTCGGACTTCGTGCCGATTCCGTTTCAAATCGACGAGCGCAACGCCAAGGGCCAACTCGTCTTCCCCTTCGGTTCCAAGGCAAGCAAGGACGAGGACGGCGGGCGGCTGGACGCGAACGACGAAATCGTCTTCATGGCCCGGGACGCCGGCGATCCGGCCGAGAAAACGTCCTTCCCGGCCGGCTGGCAGGCCGCCGTTTCGCTCGAAATCACCGATCCCGTCGACGGCGGCAAGGCTTGGATCTACCTGCTGGCTTTCGATCAACCGCCCCCGCCCGCCCGCGCGGATTACGTGCGCTACGACCCGGCGAACAACATGATTTACGCGACGAACTACACCATGGGGTTCGATAAAAAGGCGCCGATCGGCATCGGGTATCTCGCCCTGACTCCGCAGGGCGGCGGCGACGGGAAGAATTATGTCGACCGGCTCAAGATCCGCTTCACGGCGAACATGTTCGGCGGCCGGCTGAAGTTCGCGCGAAACGAGGAGGAATTCACCTGCAAGGTCGTCGCCTGGATCGACGGGCCGGTGCGGGTCATCCGGCACACGCAAAACCGCGTCATCGTCTTGCTGAACATCCCCTCGCCGTCCGCGATGCTCGACAACGTCTACTATGCGAACCAGTTCGAGTTCCCCACCGAGGTGAGCGTGCCCTTCGACCCGCGAACGGTGATTTCCGACCCGCGATTTACCGTCACGACCGACGCGCTGTGCGGCTTCCCCGGCGGCACCTACCGCAACGAAAAAAATCCGCGGCCGGTGACCATCGACGGGGTGATGAGCCCGGAAGAGAAGGCGCTCGACCGTTCGCCCTACAAATGGATGGTCGCGACGATGATGCCGCCCTACCGGGGCGCCTGGCTCAACCGCGTCGCCTTCGATCCGCGGTTCGGCGTCTCGCCCAACCTGTTCTACCTGGACGATCGAAACGCGCTGGACCCGCCGGAAAACGATCCGGGCCAGTGCGGCAACGTGGGCTATACGATCGACGTCATGATCGACCCGAAAAAAGGCGATCTGCGCGGCAACTCCGTCATGTACAACATCCCGGATTTTTCCGACGAGAAAATCCCGGGGATCCTGAACATTCTGGACCGGCCGCTGGTCGTGACGCCCGCCGGCCTGCGATAGCCGCGCCCTATTCGGGCAGGTTCTCGATGTCGGCGGCCGTGCAGAATTCGGGCGCCGTCAGCGGGTTGCAGCGGGACGGGTTCCCCGCGGGAATCTCCACAAAATATTCGTACTCGTTGTCCGGCGACGGGAAATCGGTGCTGATGAAATGCGCCCCCGACGCCAGCGCGGCCTCGACGCGCGTGTAATCGTTCTGTTCCGGCTCGTCGCAGCAATCACCCGCCATCGTCCGCACCAGGAAGCCTTGCGTCACCGCGTCGCGGATCGCCGCTTCGTCGCCGATCGGGTCGTTCAGCGGCATGATGCCGGCGTAGGAATCGTCGGGCGTCGAATCGGTGAACATCAGCGCCCCTTCCAGATCGGGATACAGCGCGTGGTAGTTGGCGAGGAATTCATCCAGGCTGTGGGCGTGAAAAATGATCTTGTTGCGCGTCGCCCCCAGCGTCGGCCAGCCGGCGGTCAGGATCGCCTCGCGCAGCGTGTCGTACTCGCCCCGCACGTCGTCCGGCGTCAGGATGCGGTCCCGCGGCCAGACCGAGAGGATATCGGCCTCGACATCCTCGGCGTGCGCGGCGATGTCGCTGATGTTCAGGTCGTTCTTCGGTTCCAAAAACACCAGGATCGGGTGGTGGCCCGGATGGCCGTCGGACCATTCCTTCAGGGCCGCCAGGCAATCGGTGAAAACCTCGCACGTCGACAGCGGGTCGATGATCGGCGCGTGGAAGACGCGCAAGCCTTGGTTCGGAATCCAGTGCAAGTCCAGTTCGAACTGGCGCACGCCGATTGCCGCCTGCTCGTCGAGCAGTTTGTGCGTGTAGTTGTAATCGGGCCAGATCAGCAGCGGCGGCTCGATGTGGTAGCTGTTGTGCGTGCCCAGTCCCTGCAAATCGTTGACGCGCAACAGGTCGTCGTTCGGGTAATCCGGGCTCTCCGGCGTGGTGTCGTCGTCATCGCCGGCGTCGCAATCCGCGGGGCAGCGGCATTTGTTTTCTTCCGGGCCGCAGATTCCGTCGCCGCAGTTCGTGCAATAGGTGAACCCATCGCAGGCCGTACACTCGCCGGTCTCCTCGTTCACCGTATCGCAGCCGACCGAGTCGAGACCGGCGCAGCATTCTAGGTGATCCGGCACGATCGCATAGCCGCTCCCCTCGCCGACGCAGTTGTCGTCATCGTCGCCCGTATCGTTGTCGTCATTGTCGTTATCGTTGTCGTCGTTATCGTCGTCGTCATCTTGAGCCTGCCCCGGACTTGATCCGGGGTCGTCATCGTCGCCGCACGCGGCGCCGAGAGCCGTCAGACAAAACAAGGCGAAAAAAACGGCCCAGCATGATTTCGCGCTCATCGGTCCCTCCGGGTTTTCACGGAACATTTAATGATATCAAACGAAACGGAAATGAAAAACTGACTTTCTCCTGACGGTTTCAACATCGTGGCCCCGCTTTACCGCCGGTGAAAGCGACCCGCCGGGCGGATAATTCCTGCTTGTGGCCGGCTCTCGAATATGGGTATGATTTTCAGCAACCAAACCAACCATCGGCTCGAAGCAATGAGAAAACTTGCTTGTCTATCAGTTTTATTGCTTCTTTTGTCTGTTTTCCCGGCCGGGGCGACGGAGGTGCCGGCCGCTGATCCGCTTCCGGCGGATGGCCGGGAATGGATCGAGCCGTCAGCCGTGCTGTTGCATTGGGCGGCGCCCGTCGGCAATCCCTCGCCGGTGGAACATTACCGCGTTCTGCTCGACACGGATCAAGCGGTGATCCTCGATCCCCTGGGGCTACCGGACCTTGAAGGCACTGTTGACGGCGACGCCGAGTTGTCGTTCGCCGTCGCCGACCTGGATTTCGACCAAACCTATTACTGGCGCGTCGATACGGTGCTGGAAGATACGACGGTCGTGGTGGGCCCGGCGTGGTCTTTCCGCACCGAAGCCGTGGACCTGCCCGGCGTCGCGGTCGATTACAGTGCCGACCCGGCGAACATCTACCTGATGTCGCCGTCCGTTGCCAGGCTGCCCGACGGCGTCTGGGTGGTTTCACACGACCAGGGAGGCCCCGGCATGCCGGCCGGGACGCGCACGATGGTGCTGGAATCCCGGGACGACGGAATCAACTGGACGCTCCTCGCCGTGGTAGAGCCGTTGCATTGGGCTTCGCTGTTTTATCATCAAGGCTCGTTATATCTCCTGGGCGACACCGGCGGCGGCGCCGGCAGCCGATGCGTCATTCATCGCTCGGATGACGGCGGCCTCACCTGGACCGAAGCCCTGGACGAAAACACCGGCGTTCTTTTTGCGGACACGGGTTACCATACCGCGCCCGTGCCGGTGGCGATTCACGACGGCCGCTTGTGGCGCGCCATGGAAGACATTCACGATCCGGGGGAATGGGGCTATTACTTCCGCGCCTTCGTAATGTCGGCGCCCGTCGATGCCGATCTGCTCGTGGCCGCCAACTGGACGGCCACCAACCGCCTGTCGTTCGACGAGGATGCCTGGCCGGGCATCGGCTGGTTGGAAGGCAACGCGGTGGTGACCCCGGAGGGCGAAGTCGTGAACCTGCTCCGGGTCGCCGACGTCGTCGCTTCCCTGGGCCTGATTGAAACGGCGGCGATGGTTCACGTGAGCGCGGACGGCACGACGGCCACATTCGATCCCACAACCGATCTCGTTGATTTCCCCGGCGGCGGCGTCAAATTCACCATCCGTTACGACGAGACCTCGGGGTTGTACTGGTCGCTCGTGAACAAACAACGCCATCCTTATGCCATGCGCAATCGCCTGAGCCTTACTTCCTCGCCCGATTTGCGTCATTGGAACGTGGTCGCCGATATTCTCTGGAGTTGGGATCCGGTTTTTCACGCCTGGCAATACGTCGATTGGCTGATCGACGGCAGCGATATCGTCTTCGTCTCGCGCACGGCGCACCCGATGGGCGGTGGTATCATGCCCCACGGCTATCACGACGCCAATTTCACGACCTTTCACCGCATCCCCGATTTCAGGGACCTCGCCGACGATGACGATGATGACGACGATGACGATGACGACGACGATGACGATGACACAACCGATGACGATTCCGGCGATGATGATCTGGTCGATGATGATGACGACGACAATGACGATAACGATAACGATAACGACAACGACGATGCCGATGACGATAACGACTCGACGGACAGCAACTCGACCGCTGATGACGACGATTCGTCCGATAGCGGGTGCGGGTGCGGTTCGTAATCGGCTGAATTAAATCTTTCTTAATGTAGGCGTACAGAATCCGTAATCATAAAAAAACACTATTCCGGAGGTAAATATGCCGACTCGAAAAACAATGATGTTATTCCTGGTTTTATCGGCCGCCGTGGTTTTTCCCGCCGCGTGGGTGTTGGCGGAAACCGAGGATCTGATTGAAGACGACGGCGGTTACGAGACGTCCGCGGGATTCCAAGGCAATCCGATCTACTTGTTAAGTTGCATCGCCCCCGAACACTATCCTTCGACCCTGATCGAAATCCGCGCTTACGGCGACACTTATCTGACTCCCGGCAGGTTGGCGAGCTTTACGGTTTGGACAGACCCGGATAGCGCCGGCGGACCCGAAGGCGCGGCTTTCTACACCGGCGAAACTTTCGGTGTGGTCGTCGGCGATTGGATGGTTTTGAACCTTACCGGCATTCCTGCGTTTGATACTCCCCTCGCGGCCGGATCCTGGTGTATCGGCTTGTATTTCCCCAGTGATCCCGGTTATTGGCATACCTGCCCCATCGATCAGACCACGCACCATCAACACACCTACTATTCCAGTGACGCAACGACCTGGACCCTGGTCGATTCGGGCGGTATCCCGGGCAATGGGGCGTTCCGCGGGGTCTCGGAATATATGGATGATGATGACGACGACGATGACGATGATGACAACGACACCGCGGATGACGACGACGACGATGATGACGATGACGACGACGATGATGACGACAATGATGATAACGACACCGCGGATGACGACGATGACGACAACGATGACGCCGCCGATGACGATGACGACAACAATGACAATGACGACGGCGCGGACGACGACGCGACGGACGGCGGTACGGATTCCGAGGACGACGATTCGTCCGACAGCGGGTGCGGATGTTGAGCGGGGAGGCCGACCGATAACGGCAAAAGCAAAGGGCCGCGCTTTCAGCGACCCTTTTTATCGAACTTGCTTTCGGCGAGGTGAGGTGTTTCCTTAAAGGGAGAAAAAAAGGAGCAGCCGGATGACAACTTCGAAAATCGCTTTGTGGGCAATCAATATGCTGGGAGGAATCGCGGTAATCGGCAGCTACGTTCTCGGCATTCAAGCGCATCCCGGCCAGGGGGATCGGTTGTGGGGAGGCGTGCCGGAAGGTATCCGTGGCATCTACACCGTCTCGATGCTGCTTTCGGCGGTCGGATATCTGCTGTTTTTCTACCATATCGCGCTGCGCATGGACCCAGCCAAGGTGAATCTGCCCTGGAGCGTTCCCTTCGGTTCGTTCGCGGTTCCCTTTCTCCTGATTCTGGTCCCGTCCGCCTTATGGATGTCCTTGACGTTCTCCTATCTCGAGTCGCCATCGATCGGGTCGTGGATCGCCGTCCGGGTTGTTCTGGGGTTGGCGGCGCTGGGCTCATTGGTGATGCTGGTCATGCTGGCCGGATTGAAAAGCTGGTCGCCGGATCAATTCTGGTGGCCTTCGACCATCGGCGCGGGCATCTTCGCTTTTCACCTGCTCTGTCTCGACGCGCTTCTTTGGCCGGTGCTTTTTCGGTCGTAAACAAACCGGGGTTTGTTCAAGGGTTTCCTCGGTCGGATGGGCTTGGGGGTGGACGTGAACCGCGCTGACCTTCCCGAATTCATTCGCCGGTGGGCAAGGCGCTGGATCAGCATTCCGTTGGTGTTTTTCGCTTTCGCCGTCGTCGTGGCGACGCTGCCCCTGACGATTCCACTCGCCGCGGTCCATGACCTGATCGGACGGTCCCGCTGGGCGGTCGTTCGCTGCCTGCTCTATCTCTTTCTGTACCTGTGGTGTGAATCCGTCGGCATCCTGGCCTGCTTCGTCATCTGGCTGTTCAGCGGGCGATGGCTCGGCATCGGCAAAACCGGTTTTGTCGAAGCGAACTACGCCTTGCAAAGATGGTGGGCCAGGACGTTGTATCATGGCGCCTTACGGATCTTTCGAATCGAGGTTTCCGTCGAGGCGCCGGAGGACGTGAACGAGGGGCCGTTCATCCTTTTTATCCGCCACGCCAGTCTTCCCGATGTGATCCTTCCTTCCGCCCTGTTCATCATCCCGCACGCGATGAGAATCCGTCATATCATGAAAAGCGAACTTCTCTGGGATCCGTGCCTGGATATCGTCGGTCATCGGGTGCCGAACTGCTTCGTGCGACGCGGTTCGGGCGAAAGCACCCGCGAAATCGAGAAAATCCAACGGCTGATGGAAGATCTGAGCCCCCGGGACGGCGTCATGATCTACCCCGAAGGCACTCGTTTCACGATGCAAAAACTGCAACGGGCGCTCCAGCGGCTGAAGAGCAAAAACGACGCCGATCTTTTTAAACGGGCTTCCTCGTTCCGGCACGTGCTCCCTCCCCGGCTGGGAGGATCGCTCGCGTTACTGGAAGCCAACCGCGGAGCCGCGGCGGTTTTCTGCGCCCAAGTGGGATTCGAGTCCGCCGGTAAAGCGAGCCATTTGCTATCCGGTTCGCTCATCGGCAGTACGATCCGGGTCCATCTCTGGAAAGTGCCGTTTGCGGAAATTCCCACGGATCGAGAAAAACGGATCGGGTGGTTGTATAGCCAATGGCTTAAAGTGGACGATTGGATAGATGCTCACCCGCCAAGCCGTGATTAATCATCGCCACACCCGATTCCGGCGCGGCCAATTCACTCGTCACGCCGAATTCCCTTGCCGGCGCGCCAAGAGATCGGCCAACGCGGCGGAAAGTTCCGGAAAACGAAACACGAAACCCGCCTCCTGCAAACGTTGCGGTTTCGCTCGTTGTCCGGCTAACAGTAGCTCGTCGGCCATTTCCCCAAGCAGCATCCGCAGGGCGAAAGACGGCGCCGGCACCCACGCCGGGCGGCCGATCGCCTTGCCGAGCGCCTTGGCGAACTCGCGTTGCCGCGTCTCGCCCGGCGCCGCCAGATTGAACGGGCCTTTGAGGTCGGCGCGCTCCAGCAAAAAGAGGATGGCGTTCACCTCGTCTTGAACATGAATCCAGGGGAACCATTGTTTGCCGGAGCCGACCGGCCCACCGGCGAAAAACCGAAACGGTAAAAGCATCTTGGGCAGCGCCCCTTCTTTGTCGTCCAACACTGCACTGGTGCGGAGGAACACGAGTCGCACGCCTGCTTGCTCAACCGGCCGGACGCCGTCCTCCCAACGAAGCGCGAGCTCGGCCAGAAAACCCTGGCCCGGCGCGGCGGTTTCATCGACGATGGCGTCGCCCGCGTTGCCGTAAATGCCGATTCCCGACGCTTGAATGAGAACCGATGGCTTCCGTTTGGCTTTCCGAACGGCGTCCACGACGGCCCGACCGCTGTCGAGCCGGCTGGAAAGAAGCGCTTCCCGGCGCGACTGGGTCCAGCGTGCCGCGCCGATGTTTTCACCGGCGAGATTGACGATCGCGTCCGCCCCGTCCGCCTGATCCGACCAAGATTCGGCGGATCTGCCGTCCCATTCCGCGACCTGTACCTGGGGGCCCAATTTGACTTCGGCGCTCTTCCGACTTCTGGACAGCGCCACGACTTCATGTCCGCGTTCCAATAGCGCGCGACACAGCCGACCGCCGATAAAACCCGTCGCACCCGTCACGATGATTTTCATGTCGTTGCCTCCCCTTGCCGGTGATGGTCGATTGGCACCCATTCTACCGGTTGCTGGCGTCCCCCACACGTTCCCGCCGGACTTTCAGTCCCCACCCGACGCGAAAACCGTTGCGCGATTGAGGGCTGTGCCGGCGCTAAAAATTACCCCCGTTCGGGGATGTCACGGCTGCCGGGGCCCCATGCGCCTCACGCCGCCTAGCGATCGCCGGACGGTTGCAGTGTCCGGTTCAATCTCTCTGTCTCGTATCCCTGCGCCTTGAGCCGCGAGACAATTCCCTCATAGACGCCGGATTCCATCGTGGGTGTGCGGCTGAGTATCCAGAGATAATCCCGGCTCGGATGCCCGACGACGGCGTACTCGTAGTTGGCGCCGAGGTCGATGATCCAATAGTCGCCCCAGAACGGGCGGAAGAAACTGACCCGCAGCTTGGCGTTGGTCGTTCGATCCGCCACTTGCGCCAAACCCGCGGCCACTTTTTCCTTGCCGTCCAGCGAGCCGATCCGGCAACGGTTGACCACGTCGATATCCCCGTCGTTCCGCAGTGAATAAGTCGCGGTCGAGCCGGTGCATCCTCGCTGGAAACTCTGCGGAAAACTGGCAATCTCGTACCAGAGGCCAAGGTAGCGATCGAGGTCCACCTGGGACACCGTCCGCAACTCGGGCAGATGCAGCCGAGCCGTGGTCGTCGTCGCACAGCCGGCGATTGCCAACAATCCCACCAGCAACGAGCCCATTTTTTTCATCGCGATCTCCTTTTATGGCACCCCAGAATACTTGGTCTTCACCGACCGAGGTAGACTGACGTCAACTACTTTACCAAACCAAAGTTGATCGACAAACAGCGCAAGGAAGTGTTGTAACAGTCCGACATCTCGACGACGGAGATCTATTCGCCCGCGAAACAGGAAGTCCTCGCCACGGCCGTCAACGCGCTGGAGTTCGACGACACCGAGCAACCAGGGGGAATGCCTGCCAAGAAGTTATTTACAGTTTCGAGCGGTTGCACTTCTGGTTGCAGTGGGCAAAAAGAAGGGGTTACAAACGCCTAGGTGCTTGTAACCCCTAAGAAAGTCTGGCGGAAGTGGATGGGAATCGAACCAAGAATCTGAGAAAACCGTAAAGCGACGTAGTTCCGGCACCTTACCGAACCCCTTGATTTCACGTGTTGTTGTTATTCTGGTGTGACCTACGTCTCGATACGGCAAAGTACGTCTTAAGCGCTGTTTTGGTTGCACTGCAACCACGTTTTGGATCACCTCAGGCGTCAACTAGATGGGTTTTGTTCCCCACCACGCAGGGCAGGGTACGCCGCTGATTGCAGCGCGCCTTTTTGCTGGCTGTCAGCCCTCCTCGGCCGGGCTATCGTCGTCGTCACCTTCGTTCTCGTCGCCTTCGTCATCCTTGTCTTCGTCGTTGTCGTCGTCGCACTTCAATAGCTCCTCTTCATCGTCGGAGATCTTGAAGTAGGTTTCCACCGCTTCCTTCTCAATTCGGTCGGCGTAGCGCTGAATCCACGTCAACCATCGGCGCGCGCCGGTCCCCTCGCGGACATCCCAAAGCGAAGGCGCAATGATTAATCCTCCGATCTATCCAGTCTCGGTTTTTGGCGGAACTTGCGATAGTCGAGGCCGTATTTATTTACCTTGTATTGGATGATGCGTTTGGTGGTACCTAAAAGATAGGCTGCGCGAGTCTGGCTGCCCTCGGCGTCTTTCAGCGCATCAACGATCAACTCCATTTCGTAAGCGGCGACCAGTTGCTCGAACTTGCCGCGCCGCTTGGTGCGCCCTTCGACGGCCTTCATTTGCAGCGATGGCGGCAGTAGATGACCGTGAATGACACCGTCGGTCGACATCAGCACCGCGCGTTCGATGACGTTCTCCAGTTCGCGCACGTTGCCCGGCCAATGATAAGCCATCAGCATATCGATTGCCGGCGTGTCGATGCGGTTGACCTCCTTGCCCAATTCCTCAGCGTATAGTTTGGTGAAGCGATCAGCGAGCATCATCACGTCGGCCCCGCGCTCATGCAGCGGCGGCACGTGAATCGGGAAGACGTGCAAACGGTAGAACAGGTCGGTGCGGAACTTGCCCGCCGCAACTTCTTGTTCCAGATCCCGGTTGGTTGCGGAAATCAGACGCGTGTTCACTTTGATCGTTCGCTGCCCGCCGACGCGTTCGAACTCCCGCTCCTGCAGGACACGCAACAGCTTGACCTGCGACTGCGCTGGCAGTTCGCCGACCTCGTCGAGAAAGATCGTGCCGCCGTCCGCCGACTCGAAGCGGCCGATGCGCGTTTGCGTCGCGCCCGTGAACGCGCCTTTTTCGTGGCCGAATAGTTCACTCTCGATCAGGTTTTCGGGAATCGCGCCGCAGTTGACCTTAACGAACGGCTGGTCACGCCGCGGGCTGCTCAGGTGAATCGCCCGCGCGACGAGGCCCTTCCCGACGCCTGTTTCGCCAGTAAGGAGCACGGTCGTCTTACTGTCGGCAACCTGCGCGACCAGCGCGCGCACCTGGCGAATCGCCGGCGACGCGCCGTAGATCAACCCTGACGCGCCCGACAACCCCGCGCCCTCGCGCAGCCAGCGGTTTTCTTCGGCCACGCGACGGCTTTCAACGCGCGAGGCGATCAGCTCGACCACGCTTTCCAGAAATCGGATCTCATCGGCGAGTTCCGTTTCGTCGGTCGCTACGCGATCGACCGACAGCGAGCCGACGACTTCCTTGCCGTACTTGATCGGCACACAGAGAAACGCGAGGTCGGCACGATTTAGCTGGCGCCGCGAGCCGGAGCGGTCGAGAAACAGCGGTTCGCGGTCAAGTCGCGGCACGGCGATGGGCTTACCGTATTTTACGACGCGGCCGGTGATCCCCTCACCGAGGCGCAGTACGACGGGATCTTGGCGCTCGTCCTCCATGCCGACGCGCGCCAGCGTATGAATCTCCTGCAAGTCGCGGCGCAGAATCGCGACGGCGCCACGCTTCATACCGAGCTGTTCGGCGAGTATGTGCAGGGTGTCGTGCAACACGGTTTCAACCTCGCCGGGTTTGGCCAGCACCGTAGCGATGGCGTGCAGCGTGCGGAGTTGCGCCAGGGTGAAGGATTGGTTTTCCATTTTGATAATTTGGCACAAATTTGTATCAAATACAATAAAAGAAACAAATATGTGTCGACCTATTACTCTGCTTCCGCACTGAAAATACGTAACTTGCTTACTTTTCAATGGGTTGAAAGCCCCGGATGCCTCTGGCACGAAACTTGATTTACTCAGCGCGGCACAATACTGAAGGCGCACCCACTCGCGAGGAAGCGGTGCGCCGTCGTCAACCCACTCTTTTTTAGGGAGAATTACACGATGAAAAGAACCGCCATCCCGTTGATTATATTGGCCGCGATTGGACTGTTCGCGGCGTTTGTACCGCTGGCCGGTCCCTCGGTGAGCGGCGGCCCGATCAATTCGGGTGACGTGGCCTGGATGTTGTGCTCCAGCGCCCTCGTGTTGTTGATGACTCCCGGCCTGTCCTTTTTTTATGGCGGAATGGTGCGGCCAAAGAACGTCATTTCGACAATGCTGCAGAGCTTCATTTCCATGGGATTGATCAGCATTGTCTGGTTTGTGGTGGGGTTCAGTCTCGCGTATGGCGACAGCATCGGCGGCGTGATCGGCAATCCGTTCACCTTTTTCATGTTCCGTCAGGTCGGCGGCGCCACCCATCCGACGCTTTCGCCGACTATACCGCTCGTGCTTTTCGCGTTCTTCCAACTCAAATTCGCTATCATTACGCCGGCGTTGATCACCGGCTCGTTTGCTGAACGCGTGCGATTCAATAGTTACATGTTGTACCTGGTTTTGTGGGCGCTGGTTATTTATAGCCCGTTAGCGCATTGGACTTGGCACCCCGACGGCTTCCTGCGCAAGATGGGCGTGCTCGATTTTGCCGGCGGCACTGTCGTGCACATGTCGGCTGGATTCGCCGCGCTGGCCGGCGCAATCATGCTGGGGAGCCGCAACGGCAGCGGGAAAAAGCACGCGCCGATGCTGCCGGCCAATATTCCGTTCGTTATCCTCGGCGCGGCGATGTTGTGGTTCGGTTGGTTCGGCTTCAATGCCGGTTCGGCGCTGGCGGCCAACGAAACGGCGGCCATGGCCTTTGCCACGACAAATACGGCATCCGCTTCGGCGGCACTGGCCTGGATTTTCTTCGATGTGGCGCGCGGGCGGAAACCGACGGCGATCGGCACGAGCATCGGCGCGGTGGTCGGTCTGGTCGCGATTACCCCGGGCGCGGGCTATGTTTCGATCGGGGTGAGCGTTTTCATCGGTGCCGTCGCCGCGATAATCAGCAACACATTGGTGGCCCTGAAAACGTGGACCGAGATCGACGACACGCTGGACGTATTCCCCTGTCACGGCGTGGGCGGCACGGTCGGCATGCTGTTGACGGCGGTGTTCGCCAAGGACGTGGGTCTTGTATATGGTCATCTGACGACATTTTTGCACCACTTGCTGGCATTGCTGATCGTGACAGTCTTCGCCTTCGGCGGTTCGTATCTGTTGTATCTTATAACCGACCTGATCATCCCCTTGCGTGTGACGCGTGAGCAGGAATTGGTCGGCCTTGATATCAGTCAGCACGGCGAATCGCTCACGTTGCTGCGCGCCGGCGTCGAATCCCATTGAAAACCCGAGGAGTTGGCGATGAAGAAGATTGAGGCCTTTCTTCGCGAAGAGTCCCTGCAAGACGTTAAAGACGCACTGCGCGCCATCGGCATCGTCGGGATGAATGTCCATCAGGTACACGGGCATGGGCGCCAGGGCGGCATCACACTGGCTTGGCGCGGCTCATCTTACCAGATGGACCTCTTGCCGAAGATGCAGCTCAATATTTTCTTGAGCGAACACAACGTCGAGCGAACGATTCAGACCATTATCCAGGCCGCACGCACCGACTCGGAAGGCGAGGAGGGCGACGGGGTCATCTTTGTCTTGCCTGCCGACGACGTGATTCGCATCAGCACGGGCGAGCGCGGACGCGATGCGCTGCAATACCGCGGCGATATCGACGATCCATCCGGCCGCAAAAAAGAAGGATAAAAAGCGGTCCATACCCGATCGAGCCATTCCAATCGGAGATCAAGGCGCGGTCGGCAAAATCACGGCGCTACACTGGTCCGACATCGGCTTCGTCGGAAACGAGATCCTCGTTAGCCGGGCGCAATATCAGGGTGTCGAGAGCACAATGCTTGTCGGACCTCGACCTGAAGAAGGCGTGGGATAACGTTTTGGCCAGGGCTGAAACGGCCCGCCGGACATTCCACGAAGCGCGACACAGCTTCGCCTCGATGTTTCTGAACGACGGCAGACAGTCTCAGTATCTGCTCAAGGAACTGCTGGGGCAGAGCGACATTTCGACGACGGAGATCTATTCGCACGCGAAACAGGAAGCGCTCGCCGCGGCCGTCAACGCGCTGGAGTTCGACGACACCGAGCAACCAGGGGGAATGCCTGCCATGAAGTTATTTACATGGTCGAGTGGTTGCACTTCTGGTTGCAGTGGGCAAAAAGAAGGGGTTACAAACGCCTAGGTGCTTGTAACCCCTAAGAAAGTCTGGCGGAAGTGGATGGGAATCGAACCCACCCGAGCCGGGATTAGCGACTCACACCGGGTTTGAAGCCCGGGCGGCACACCAGTTACCGTGCCACTTCCATCACTTTTCGTTTTTAACCGTTGCCGGCGCGGGAATCAAGCGCCCGCGCGGGCCGGCGGCCGACATTTCCGCCGCCTCATCCGGGCAACCCGCCGCCAAGAATGATTATCTTGATGAAAATAATATTTTCGTTTATCCTTAACGCTTACTGGATTTTTTGGTCGGGCAATTTCGATCGGCAAGTCGTCGGGAGATGGTCATGAAACGTTTGATCGCGCTGATTGGTTCGGTGGCCGTGCTTTTATTTATCGGCGCCTCATTAAGTTGCGACGATGATGACGACCCCGGCTCAAGTCCGGGACAGGCTCAGGATGATGACGACAACGATGACAATGACAACGATGACAACGACAACGATGACAACGACAACGATGACAACGACAACGATGACAACGACGACGACAATGATGATGTTTCGCCGGCCGAAGCGTGGGCCGTCGGCGTCGACGGCGTTTACGGGGGAAGCGGCGCGGGACTGTTTCTGCATTACCGGGATGGCGCGTGGACGCTGGACGAATCCGCGCCAGCCACGGTGAATCTCGCCGCGATTTCCTGTTTCGCCGCCGATCGCTGTCTGGCGGTTTCCGATACGCAAGTATTGGGCTACGACGACGCGCAATGGACGATCGATGATACCTTTCCGACCGCGGCCGACCTGACGTTGTGGGATGTGCTTTGCCTGGACGATGACGCCTGGGTCGTCGGCCGTGACGACGACGCATCGCGACCGTTGGCCTGGCGGCGGCAAGCCGGAGTCTGGTTCGCGATCGATACGGCGACCCTGCCCGACGGGTCGTTGCTAAAGATAAAGAAAATCGCCGACCGGATTCTCGCGCTCGGTTATACCTATGACTTGGTGTATTACACCACCACGACTTATCTCCTCGCGTACGACTCCGATTCCGGCGAGTGGCAGGAGGAACACGTCTTCAACCAGGCCGACCGAAGCGATTTCGACTTCGCCGGCGCGGACTGGGGCCTCGCCGTCGGTTCGGCCGCGAATGCGCCGCTGTACTGGGGCATGACGACAATTTACGAGCAAGGCACCTGGACCAACGTTCCGCCGGATGATTATCCCGTCTCTTACGACACTTCCGGTTCGGCGTTTACGGGCGTGACCGCCGTGGCGCCCGGCGAAGCCTGGGTGATCGGCTACTACGGTTCCAAGGTTTTTTTGGAAGGCGCCTATATTTATCATCTGCAAGACGGCGCCTGGACGGACGCCGCCAAGCCCTGGTTGACGGGAATCGTCTTGAATTCCATCGACCGGCGCGACGACACCGGCTGGGCCGTCGGCTATGTAATCGATGAAAACTACTATCCGCGGAAAGGCGCGGCGGCTATCTACCAGAACGGCGACTGGCATTGGCTGGATCTGCCGGACGGACCGAGCAACCACTGGGAACTGGTAGACGTGGCGATCATCCCGTAGCGCATCGCCTCCCCACCGATATCGGCTCGCTATTGGTGGTCAAAATACCGGCGAATACCGCCAGACGGGCGGAGCCTGTTGCGCCCCAGTTTTTTTCAGTTGTCGCTTTGACCGGTCCTGAACCGCTCCATTGGTCCCGGCACGCCGATTTCGACGGATTGCCAATCATCACCCACGCGGCGTTCATAGGCATGGAACGCGCACAAAACTCCCCGAGCCGTCAACGGATCGGGGTTGTCCATCACGTGAAAATGAAGATGTGGCATCGAGGAATTGCCTGAATTGCCGAGGCTACCCAGCGGTTGACCTGTTTCGACACGAGATCCGGTCCGGACCCGGATGCTGCCGCGTCTAAGATGTGCATAGAGCGCCACCCCCGGAGTGCCGGCGATTAAAATATAGTTGCCGGTCAAGGGACGATAATCGCGGCCCGCGGGGCGTCGTTGAAAAAGTTTCCCGCGCGCCATTTCCCACAAAACATTGATTTTTATTTGGTCCGGCCACCCCTCGCCGACCGCAATGACCTCTCCCGGGAACGCGGCCAAAATCGGTTGGTTCCAAGCGAGAAAATCCTCGGCGGGAACAGCGCCCACGATCTGCTTCCAATTGTCCTGTTTGGAAAAGCTTTGACCGGAGTCATTCAGACGCGCGAAATCGTATGCAAAACGTTGACCGAAGTAATTGGTGCCATGGCTGGGTACTTGTTTGGCCGGCGTGTTCACGGCGACCCACTCACCCACAAACGGAAGATCGACCACCACCGCCGAGGATAGATCGAGATCGCGGGCCGTGTTCGTCGCAGCGGCCGGCTGACGCCGCACCACTTCCCGGTTATTGTCCTGAACGTTCGTTGCGATGAAGACCGTCAAAACCGCCGCCGCCAAGCCGCAAATCAAAAAGACAACGGTTTTGGTACGCATCGCCTTGTCTTCTTCGCTAAACAGTGATCAGCAGCCGCAGCCTCCGCTATCGTTATCGTCATCGTCATCGCCGCTGTCGTTGTCGTCGTCGGTCGCGTCGTCGTCGGCCGCGTCGTCGTCGGCGCTGTCGTCGTCATCGGTGCCGCCGGAGACGGTGATGAAGTCCGCTTTGATTTCCTGGTCATCGCCGCCCGGGCCGGACGCGGTCAAGGTCACGGTGTACACGCCGGGTTGGGTGTAAGTGTGCGTGGGCGAGGTTTCGGCGGATGAACCGCCGTCGCCGAAATCCCACGTCACGGCGGAGAGGCAACCCTGATCCGCGCTCACCAGGCCTTGAAAATCGACGATCAACGGCGCGTCGCCCTGCAGCGGCGTCGCGGTGAAATCGGCGGCCGGCGCGTCGCAAACCGGATACGCCTCGATGGCGTCGATGTCGGCGCCGGGATCGGCGGTGGTGTTGCTGCCATCGCCGTCGTCGGTAAGCAGAATGAAGCGCGCCTCGCTCAGGCCGGAACCCGACAGATCGAATTCCTGCGTACCCGTGCCGGTGCCGAGGCTCTGCCACGGGCCGGTCCATTGCGCGGCCGCCATCACGGTGTAGCCTTCGTCGTTGCCTTTTTCATAGATTTTCAGGTCGGCGCCCTCGCCGTCGCGCACCGGCGTGTTTTCACCCATGTCGAAAGCCGCGTAACCGCCGACGCCCAGCGAGAAGGCGGCGCCGTCGTTGCCGCCCAGTGCGGCGGTCGGCAGGCTGACGTTGGCGGGGTTGTCGGCGGCGTCCTTGCGTAGGTTGAGCACGCAACGGATCGCGGCGTTGACTCCGTCGGCGGCCGGTTCGAGTTCGATATCCTTTTGGGCGCCGCCGGCGGTGGCGGTGACGGGCACGTCGGTCCAGCCGAAGCCGTTGGCCCAAACGTGGAGCGTGTGCGCGCCGGCCGGCAGCAGGCGGTAGTAATCGCCCAGGTCGGGATCGGAAGTGACCGCGAGGCGCTGATCGGCGATGATCGTCGCTTCGAGCGGCAGGCCGTCGGCGGCGCTGGTCACCGTGCCGCGCACCAGCCGGGCGGTTTGCGCGGTCCAATCGAGCATCGCCGGCACGTTCCGGTCGATGTAGGTTTGGATGTTCCCGGCGGCCGGCATTTTGACATTACTGATCTCCACAATCACCGACAGCGTGCCGTTCGTGGCGTGATACCAGTCCTCGGTGGTGCCGTCGGCGATGTACCAATCGGCGCCGTTGGTGATGTCATAGCTCGATTCCTGCTGGTAGACCTGACTGATCGCAATCTCGAGATCGTTTTCCGGGCTGCGCGTATAAATGCCGTCCCAGGTGTAGTTGATCACCTCGGCGCCGCCGTGGTAACTGACCGACAACACCGGCCGGATGTCGCGGGCCAGTTCCATGATCGCCCGGGTTTCGGGCTGGCCGGACCACTTCGTATAGCCCTCCCAGAACGACGGGTAGTTGCGGTTCATGTCGACGCCGTTGGCGTTGCCGCGCATCAGGTTCAAGCCGTCCGGATTGACCGCCGGCACGACCCAGATTTCGTTTTCGTCCACCAAATCGGCGATCGTGGCGTCCGAATCGTAGTTTTCCAGCAGCTCGTAAATGAAGCCGAAGGCCACGCAGGTGCCGATCGATTCATCGCCGTGGATGGCCGCGTCGAACAGCACCGCGGGTTCGGCTTCGTCGGCGGCGACGTTGTCGCTGATCTTCAGGGCGTACATGGTTTTGCCGCCCGCCGACTGGCCGATTTCGAACCGCTTGGCCAGATCGGGATACTGCTGGGCGATCGTCTGCAATTCGGCCACGACTTCCGGGTAGGTGCGATAGCCGGTCGCTTTTTCCGCCGGTTCCACCCGCGAGAGCACTTTCACCCGGTAACCGTGCGCCGTCAGCCAGGCGACCTCCGCCGCGCTGGCCAGCAGGCGATAATCGTCGCCCCGCCGATCCTCGACGGTGAGTTGCAGGTCTTTCAACACCGCGCGGGCCGCCGCGGTCGGCAAGGTCAAAACCGCTTCCAGGTTCTTCTCGTTGACGTTGACGGTGAGCGGAGCCGCCGCGGCCGTCGCCGCCAGGCCGAAAATCAACAAAGCAACGATCCAGTTACGCATCGCTTTTTCCTTTGGTTCAAATGTGATCAGCAGCCACAGCCGCCGCTGTCGTCGTTGTCGTCATCATCGCCGGCCGGCGTGGCGTCGTCGTTGTCGTCATCGTCGGTCGCGTCGTTGTCGTCGTTGTCGTCATCGTCATCGTCGTCGTCATCGGTATCATTGTCGTCGTTATCATCGTTGTCGTCGTTGTCGTCATTGTCGTCGTTGTCGTCATTGTCGTCGTTATCGTCGTTGTCATCGTTGTCGTCATCGTCATCGTCATCGTCGTCCGGGCTGTAGGCGGCGGTGATAGCGTCGATGTCCGCGCCGGGGGTCGCGCCTGTATTGACGCCGTTGCCGTCATCCTCGATGCGGACGTAGCGGATATCGGCGGCGGCGACGCTCGCCAGCGAGAAGGACGCCGAACCGGTTCCGGTGCCCAGGGTGGTCCAGGGGCCGTTCCAATCCTCGCCGACTTTCACCGTGTACCCGTCGGCGCCGTCGTTCGTTTTTTCGGTGACGAACACGCGCCAGCCGTCGTCGGTGGGCACGGGGGTATTGGCTCCGAAATCGAAGACCGCCCAGCCGCCGACGCCCAGCGAGAAGGCGTCGTCGTTGGCTTCGCCGATCACCGCGTCGGGCAGACTGACGTTCGCCGGGTTGTCGCTGATGTCCTTGCGGAGGTTGATGACACACCGCACGACGGAAATTTCGCCGTCGTCGGTCGCCGTCAGTTCGATGGGCAGATCGAGATGGCCGGTGGCCGGCACGACCACGTCGTTGATGGCGGTCCAGCCGTAGCCGTTGGCCCAGATCGCCAGATCGTAGGTGCCGGCTTCGAGCACCCGGTAATAGTCGCCGGCGGCCGGATCGCTGCACACCGGCAGGCGGGAATCGACGATAATGGCCGCTTCGATCGGCTCGTCGGTGCTGTCGTCGGTCACCGTGCCCCAGATGCCCCGGTAGGCGCGCTGGGCGTGATCAACCATCGCCGGCACGTTCAGACCGACGAAATAGGAAATCTGGCTGACGTCGGGTTTTTTCACTTCGCTGATTTCGACAATCAATGCCAGAGCGCCGAGGCTGCCATGGAACCAATCCTCGACGGAACCGTCGGCGATGTACCACTGGGCGCCGTTGGTCACCCAGTAATCGTTGAAGGTTGCGTATTGGGTGGCGATCGCCAATTCCAGATCGTTGTCGGGGCTCAGGGTGTAGATGCCGTCCCAATTGTAGTTGACGACTTCGGCGCCGGAGTGAAAGTCGATGTGCAGCGTCGGGTTGTGCGCCAGGCCGAGGTTCATCAGACCGGCGGTTTCCGGTTCCGGCGACCAGGACGAGCCTTCCCACCAGAAGGGGAAGTTGCGGTTCATGTCCTCGCCGTTGCCGTTGTAACGCGAGTTGTTGACCACGCCGTCGGGATTCTGCATGGGGATCACGAAGAATTCGAAATCGTCGACCAGCGCCGTGATCGTCGTGTCGGTGCCGTAATTTTCGAGCAGCTCGTGGATGAACGCCAGCGCCACCTCGAAGCCGATCTGCTCGTCGCCGTGGATCGTGGCGTCGTACACGATCGCCGGTTCGGCCTCGTCGGTCGTCACATTGTCGGAAATTTTCAAACCGTACAGCGCGCGGCCGCCGGCGGAAGTCGCCATGACGAACCGCGAGGCGAGATCCGGGTAGGTCGTCGCCAGGCTTTGCAATTCGGCCGCGCAGGTGTCGTAGGTATGGTAACCCGCCTTGTCGTCCGGCCCGTCGTTGCGGCCGACCACGCGGACCCCGTAGCCCGCCGCGCGCAGATAGGCGATCTCCGCTTCGCTGGCCATGATGGTCAGGTCCAAGCCGTCGCGGTCGGTGATCGTCAGAGAAAGCGGTTTTAACGAGTCCATGTCGCCCAGCGCATGCAACCGGACCACGGCATCAAAAACCCGGAGGGTATTGTCGGTGGTAATGGGTGCGGCAAAGGAGACGGACGCCAGCAGCAACATGAGGAACAAAGCAAGTACGCCACGATGAATCATGATCGAGTCGTTCCTTTCGCAAAAATCACCAAGAGCCGGCCGACTAAAAGCTTTCCGACGCGCCCTTATAGCACTTAACGGGTAGGCTGGCTACCGGCCGGCCGGGACGTTGATCGCCGTATATTTTCTGCTAACATTCAGTTTCAAAATATGCGAGGGAAGCTCTCCATGCCGTTCCGAAGGGTCGCCTCCGGAGTGTATTTGGTCGGCGGTGAAGGCCTGACTTATCCCAATGATTGCCTCGTTTATCTGGTTGCCGGGCCGCCGGTGGTACTCATCGACACCGGCGCCAATCGCGCGGCGCGCCGGCTTCTGGACAACGTGGCCGAAACGGGCCTGGACCCGCTGGACATCACCTATTGCGTCCTGACTCATTGCCACGTGGATCACATCGGCGGCGCGAAATCCGTGCGCGACATCACCAGTTGCGCCCTGGCCGCCCACGAGGACGACGCCGAAGCGATCGCCGCCGGCGATCCGGTGCTGACGGCCGCCAATTGGTACAACCTCAAGCTCCCGAAATTGCCGCTGGACGAAATCCTCACGGGCGCGGAAGGCGAATTCGGCGGGCTGGCCTGGCTGCACACACCCGGCCATACGCCCGGTTCGCTGGCGTTGTACCTGGACACCGAAGACGGGCGCATCCTTTTCGCCCAGGATGTGCACGGACCGTTTTCGCCGGAATTCAAATCCGATCTTGACGCCTGGCGGTCCAGTATGGAAAAGCTGTTGGCGCTGGAGGCCGACATTTTGTGCGAAGGGCACTTCGGGGTCTATCGCGGCAAGGACGAGGTAGCCCGGTACATTCGTTCGCAATTGGCGGCGCACGCCCAGGAATAACACCCGGTTCGAACATGCCGAGCGCGCCGGTGCGCGCCGCGGGAGGAAAGTATGAAGATTCTGGTGGTCGGCGGCGGCGGCCGCGAACACGCCCTGGTATGGAAAATCGCCCAATCGCCGCTCGTCTCCCGCGTCTACTGCGCGCCCGGCAACGCGGGAACGGCGGCCCTGGCGACCAACGTGCCGCTCGACGCCGAGAACGTCGACGCGCTCTTCGACTTCGCCAGCCGGGAAGCGATCGACCTGACCGTCGTCGGCCCGGAAGCGGCCCTGGTCAAAGGATTGGTCGACCGCTTTCGCGCCGCCGGCCTCAAGGCGTTCGGCCCGACCGCCGCGGCGGCCCGGCTCGAAGGCAGCAAGGCCTTCTGCAAGCAAGTGCTCGACGCCGCCGGGGTTCCCACGGCCGCCTATCGCCGCTTTACCGATGCCGCCGCCGCCAAGGCCTACGTGCGGGAAACCGGCGTGCCGATCGTCGTCAAAGCCGACGGCCTCGCGGCCGGCAAGGGCGCCATCGTTTGCCGAACCCGGGTCGATGCCGAAGCAGCCATCGATCAAATCCTGGTGACCCGGGTTTTCGGGTCGGCGGGGAATCAACTGGTCGTCGAGGAATTCCTCGAGGGCGAGGAAGCCAGCTTTCTCGCGTTCACCGACGGCCAGTCGCTACTGCCGCTGGCCAGCAGCCAGGATCACAAAGCGGTCGGCGACGGCGACACCGGCCCCAATACCGGCGGCATGGGCGCGTACAGCCCGGCGCCGGTGGTGACCGAGGCGATTCATCGCCAGGTGATGAACGAGGTGATGGTGCCGGTCGTCCGGCAGATGGCCGCGCTGGGCCACCCCTATCAAGGCGTACTGTACGCCGGGTTGATGATCAAGGACGGCTACGCCAAGGTGCTCGAATTCAACGCGCGTTTCGGCGACCCGGAATGCCAGCCGCTGTTGTACCGCATGAAGAGCGACATCGTGCCCTTGCTGCTGGCATGCGGCGACGGTACCCTCGGCCGGATGGCCATCGAGTGGGATCAGCGGCCGGCGGTCTGTGTCGTCATGGCCAGTGGCGGCTATCCCGGTTCGTACGAAAAAGGCAAGGAAATCAGCGGGTTGGACAACATGCCGCCCGACAGTTACGTTTTTCATGCCGGAACCAAGGCGGATGGCGGGCGAGTCCTGTCCAGCGGCGGCCGGGTTCTGGGGGTGACCGCCAAGGGCGCCGGAATCCGGGAGTCGATCGATTTGGCCTATCGCGCGGTCAAACAGATTTCTTTTGAAAAAGCCTATTACCGGAACGATATCGGTCAAAAAGCGCTACGGCGTCCGGAGGAATAAATGAGCAAAATCTTGATTCTGATGGGATCCGATTCGGATTGGCAGGTGATGAAGGGCGCGGCGGAAGTGCTCGCCCAATTCGGCGTCCAATACGAAGTCCATGTTTCCAGCGCTCACCGGACGCCGGCCCGGACCGCCAAACTGGTCGGCGAGGCGCGCGAAAACGGCTTTGCCGCGATCATTTGCGGCGCCGGGGCCGCTGCCCACCTAGCTGGCGTGGCCGCCGCCGAAACCACCCTGCCCGTGCTGGGAGTGCCGCTGGCGGCGACCAGCCTGGGCGGGCTCGACGCGCTGTTGGCGACCGTGCAGATGCCGGCCGGAGTGCCCGTCGCCACTTTCGCCATCGGCGAGGCCGGCGCGCGCAACGCCGCTCTCTTCGCGGTGCAGATTCTCGGCACGGCGAAAAAAACGCTCGCGGCCAAACTGGCCGCCTACAAGGCCGAAATGGCCGAAAAAGTAGCCGAGAAAGACCGTAAATTGCAGGAAAAGGTCAAATAAACCGGCCTTGCGCCACGTGCGCCGGTCGGGTAACTTACGCCCGTTATGCAACCCATGGAACCGGACATAGAACAACCTCCGCCGTTGCTCGCCAGTTTCGCGAAACGGTTGAACGACGGCGAGGTAATCGCGTTTCCCACGGAAACATACTACGGTTTGTTGGCCCGCATCGACCGGCCGCAAGCGCTACGGCGAATCTTCATTCTCAAGGGTCGCTCCGCCCAGGTCGCATTGCCGGTGATCGTCGCCGACGCCGGAACCGCGTTCTCGTTATGGCGCGATCCGCCCCCCGCCGCCCGTTTGCTGACCGACCGCTTCTGGCCGGGACCGTTGACGCTGGTGTCGCCGGCCGCGACGGATAAAGTGGATCCGCTGATCACCGGCGATACCGGCCAGGTGGGCGTGCGCCTGCCCGGCAGCGCGGCGGCGCGCGGCATCGCCGCGATGGCCGGCGGTGCGCTGGTCGCCACCAGCGCCAACCCCAGCCGCCAGCCGCCGGCGACCAGCGCCGCCGAGGTCGCGGCCTATTTCGGCGACCAGGTGGCCGTTGCGGACGGCCCGCAATTGCCGCCGAGCCGGGGGAGCACCGTCTTGTCCCTGGCCGAATGGCCGCCGCGCCTGTTGCGCGACGGCGACTTGGATTATCGACATATCGAAACGCTACTGGAAGTGGCGCTGACGTTAGGGAATTAAAGTTGGCAAAAATTCAACCGTTTACGGCATGGCGATACAATCTGGCGAAAGTCGGCGACCCGGGCGATCTGCTGGCGCCGCCCTACGACCGCATCGATCCGTTCCTGGCCGAGCAACTGACCGATCGCCACGAATACAACGTCGTCCGGCTGATGCCCGGCCGCATCGCCCTGAACGAACAAAACAGCGAGGAGACGGCCTCGAACCTCGGCGCGACCGCCGCGCGGTGGCGACAGGAAGCCGTCGTGATTCCGGACCGGGAACCGGGGCTGTATTTTTACCGGCAGGGCTGGCTGGATCGCGAGGGTCGGCACCGGCTGTCGAAGGGCTTTTTCGCCTTGCTCCACCTCGAAACCGAGCGCGAGCGGGTCGTGTTGCACCACGAAGCCGACTGGATGTCGCCCCGGGTCAATCGCCAACCACTGCTCGCCGCCACACGCCTGCACCCGGCGCCGATTTTAATCCTGTTCGCCGATCCCGAGCGCGAGGTGATGTCCTGGCTGACCGGCGCCGCCGGCCAAACGAACCCGTGCCTGGATACCGAATGCCGCGACGGCTCGACCCACACGCTCTATCGCCTGACCGACCGCGACCTGATCGACCGCGTCGCCCGGACGCTGGCCGAACAAAAAGTATTGTTGGCCGACGGGCATGACCGCTACCGGACCGCCCAGGCCTACGCCGCCGCCAATCCGCGCAACCCGGCGGCCCAGAGCATCCTGGCCTGCTTCATGCCGATCGAAGAAGACGGGCTGGACCTGCAGCCGATCCATCGCGCGATCACCGGCCTGGCGACCTTGCGGCCGGACGACCTGCTGTTCGAGATGTCCAAAATTTTCTACCTGCGGGAACTCGAGAAAAAAGCCTCGCCGGCCGAGCGGATCGAATGCGCACTGCGCGAACTGGCCGCGGCGGGCGCCGCGGGCAAGACGGCGTTCATCATGGGTATCGCCGGCGCGGCCGAGTTGCTGTTGCTCGAGGTCAAGAACGACGCCGCGCAACTGATCCTGCCCGAGGGCCTGGCCGAACCGATCCGCGATCTGGACATCGCCCTATTGCACCGGTTGGTGCTCGAGGGCCCGCTCGGGCTCGACCCGCGGCGGCGCGAACTGGGCAGCCTGCTCTTCTTCGAAAATCCCTACGATTTGCCGAGCCTGCTGGAAAGCGGGAAAGCGCAGATCGCCTTCCTCCTCAACTCGTTGGAGGTTCCCCAATTGGAGGCGGTGGCCCAAGCCAACTTGAAGCTGCCGCACAAGGCGGTGCGTTTCTTCCCGGATATTCCGGCGGGCGTTGTGTTCCAAAATATCGATCCAACCGCTGGAGGAATTGATGGTTCAGCAAGATAATCAGCCGACCAGAAAGCCGTTCGTCACGGTTCCCGTTCATGACGATGAGGATCAACAGGAATTGCTGCGCGGCGCCTTGGTCATCCTGCAGAAAAAAGAAGGGTATCGTTTCAGCGTCGACCCGATCCTGTTGACCGCCTTCATGGAGATCAACCAAGGCGATCGGGTGCTCGATCTGGGCACGGGCACGGGCGTCATGCCGATCATCCTGGCCAACCGGAACGCGGCCAAGGATGCCGCCTATACCGGATTGGAAATCATGGAAACGATGGCCGACATGGCGCGGCGCAGCGTCCAGGCCAATCGGTTCGAGAACCGCATCCAGATCCAGCTCGGCGACATCCGTGAAATCAAGCAATTCATGGCTCCCGACAGCTACGACGTGGTGATCAGCAATCCGCCCTACATTCCGTTCGACGCCGGCAACGTCAATCCGGACGATCTCAAGGCCATCGCGCGACACGAGGTGCTGGTCACGCTGCCCGACATCGTCGGGGCGGCGCGTCACGTATTGAAAAGCCGGGGTCGCGCGTATTTCGTTTATCCGGTTTACCGCCTGATCGATCTGGTCGCCTTGTGCCGCGAACACAATCTGGAGCCGCGGCAGATCCAGTTCGTCCACGCCAACCAGGCCAGCAGCGCCAAGCTGGTGCTGGTCGAGGCCGTCCGCGACGCCGGCACCGAACTCAAGGTACTGCGGCCGATCATCGTCTACAATATGGAAGGCGGATACACCGAGGAAGTAGCCGAGATTCTCAACGAACACGACACGCTCGAGTAGACCAGACCCGATGAAAATCCTCGTGACCGGCGCGGCGGGCATGCTGGGGCGCGATCTGACGCCCTGTCTGGCCGAGCGCCACGAGACGATCGGCGTCGACCTCGCCGACTTCGATCTGACCGACCAAACGGCCGTTTGCGCGGCGTTGGACCGCCTGGGCCCGGCGTGGGTCGTCAACTGCGCCGCCTACACCGCCGTCGACCGCGCCGAATCCGAACCGGAAAAAGCCGCGGCGATCAACGAAACCGCCGCGCGGGTGCTCGCCGCAGCCTGCGCGGCGCGACAAATCCGCCTATTGCACCTTTCGACCGACTACGTTTTCGACGGCAGGAATCCGGCGCCGTATCCGCCGGACGCGCCGGCCAACCCGCTGAGCGTTTACGGCCGCACCAAGCGCGGCGGCGAAACGGCCGTGCTGGCCGCAATGCCGCAGGCGACCATTTTACGCACGGCCTGGCTGTACGGCCCGCATGGTCCGAATTTCGTCGCCGCCATCCTGCGGCAACTCGATGCGGGCCAACCCTTGCGGGTCGTCGCCGATCAGGTCGGCTCGCCCACCTATACGGTTCACCTGGCCGCGGCGATCCGCGCCGTCGTCGAACACGACGCGACCGGCATCCATCACGCGACGAACGCCGGCTTTTGCAGTTGGCGCGAATTCGCCCGGGCGATCGCCGAAGAGACCGGCCGGCCGGACACCCCGATCGAGCCCCTCACCACCGCGCAACTGAACCGGCCCGCGCCGCGCCCGGCCAACAGCCGCCTGGACACCTCCTCGCTGACCCGAGCGACGGGCTATTCTTTTCCCGATTGGCGCGCCGGCTTGCGGGAGTATTTGCGGCGCGTCGGCCGGCTGGCCTGACGCCGCCGGGTATTTTCCCGGCAAGGCTTTTTCCGCCGACCGAAAAAGAATATTCTGGATCGCAACCAAGGAGTGGCGATGCAGGCTGGCTACTCTTCCGGCGATCGGGTCGACTATATCGATTTTCTCAAAGGCGTGGCATGCATTGTCATGTTGATGTCGCACGCCATGCGGCTGCAAATCGGCAACCCCGACCTCGTCGCCAAATACATTCTGATGTCCCAACCGCCCGCCGCGCAGGTGTTCTTCTTCGTTTCGGGCATGAACATCATCCTGGTGCTCGAACGCTACCGGAACCGGCCCAATTTCAACCTGACCGCCTATTACCTCTGGGGCGCCGTGCTGCTGTTCTTCATGGGGTACCTGTACAATCTGGCGCGGATGTCGCTGGGCACGTGGCAGATCTTTCAAGGCATCGCCGCCTCCACCGCGGTGGCGTTTCTGCTGCTGAAAACCCGGCTTTCTAATCTTTCACTGGTTCTGTTGTCGATTCTCTTTTACCTGATCTACTTCCAGTTCCGGCTGACGGTCGAACCGGTGCTGGCGTGGTACCGTTATTCGTTGCCGGTGGGGGCCGCGCCGCAGCATCCGGAATCGCTGTTGGCCGTGCGGACCCTGCTGACCGGCATCAAGCCGGTGCCGAAAATGCTGTTCACGAATTTCGGCTTGTTGCCCTGGCTGAGTTACGTGTTGCTCGGCGGCGCGGCGTTTCGTTCGGTGCGCACGAGTCCGGCGCGGGCTCGGGCCTGGGGCATCGGCTTCGCCATTACCTTCGTCCTCGGCCTGGCGGCGATCTACCTGCCGCTGGGTATCGAGTGGGGCTTGTGGTTCGTGGACGACACAACCGACGTCTTCTTCCGCCACGTGCCCTACCACGCACTGACCGCGACCGGCGCGGCCGGGTTGTTGTGGCTGGCCTGCCATCGCTGGTATCGCGGCGCGGCGGCTATTCAAAACCCCTGGCGGCGCGGGGTGGCGGGCTATCTGGAATATCTCGGACGCTTTTCGTTCGCCTTTTTCTGCTATCACTGGATCGGCCTGATCGCCCTGACCGCAAGCTGGTCCTGGATGGCCAAGCAGGGTTGGGTGCCGGCGGCGATGAACATCCACCTGCGGTGGATCCTGACTTTCGTGATCGTCCTGCCGCTGTTGATGCCGGTGGCCTGGATGAACATTCACTGGTCGCGACGCCCGCACTCGCTGGGCGAACAGTTACTGTTCATCGTCCTGACGCTGGTCGGTTGGTTTACCCTGCACCAACTCGGCGAACATCACCTGGCCACAATCGTCATCTTTTTCGGCTGCACCGCCATGGCCTTCGCCTATCCGACCTGGCGCGGCCGCTTGAAGGTCCTTTACACGCGCCGGCTGCCCGCGCCCGCCCAATGAAGTCAATGTGAAATGCCGACCGTGGAATGCGGAATGATGTCTCGCTTGTCGCGTTGCCGCCCGATCGTTAGACTTCGACCGGGGAGATCAAAAAGGACCGGAAAAAATGACGCCGCGCGCGGATGACCGGATCGGTTACATCGACCTGCTCAAGGGCCTGGCGTGCCTGATCATTTTGTACGTCCATGCGGTGACGCCGCGCGTCGATCTGATGAAACTGCCCGATCTGGCGGTTTTCACCCTGCTGTTTTTTTCGGCCGGCCTGTTCTTTTTCGCCTCCGGAATGAACATCGTCAATTTTCTGAATCGCCATCGCGATGACCCGCCGCGGCAAGTGGGCCGCTTTTTCCTGGCGGCCGCGGCCATGCTCTTCGGGCTGAGCATCTGCTATTCGGTCAACCATTCAAGCCTGCGGTTACCGCAAATTTTCCAGGGCATCGCCCTGTGCACCGCGGTCACGTTTCTCCTGCTGCGCACGCGCCTGCCCAACTGGGCGTTGATTCTCGTCGCCCTCGCGCTGTATGCCTTATGGTTGCCTTACTGGGTCCGGGTCGAGCCGCTGGTGGCGCCATTGCGGTCGCTGAGCTTCAACGAGGAAGTGCGGCTTTTTCTGCCGTGGGCGAACGGGCGCGGGCCGTTCGAACGATTTTTCCTGCTGCATTTTTCCCTCCTGCCCTGGGTCAGCTACACGCTGGCCGGCGCCGCAACCTATCGCAGCATCCGTCAAAACCCGGCGGCGGCCGATCGCTGGTGGTTGTTTTATGCCTTGTTGCCGTTGGTCGGGCTGCTGAGCTATCTGTTTTTACCCTGGCGACAGCCGCTGTTTTTGCGCAGCTATCCCGACATGATTCTGCGCAACTACCCGCTGCCGTTTTTCGTCTGGCTCGGCCTGACCGGCCTGGCTTTGCTGACCGCGGCGCGGTGGTACGCCGGCGGCGAGGAAATCCGCTCGGCGATCGGCCGGCGGCTCGTCGGTTATCTGGAATTTCTCGGCCGCGAGTCCTTTCTCTTTCTCGTCTGGCACTGGTTCGTGCTGACCGTCCTGTCGCTTTTCCTGGCCGTTCTGTTGCGCAACCCGGGATACGCCGCCTCGCGCTGGTCGATCTATTTCCCCTGGTTCGTGACCACCGTCGTCGTCGTCGCGACCATGCCGTGGGCTCAGCGGCTGGGCGATCGCTGGCGGCGGCATCGGCATTTCGTTCTGGAAGCCTCGCTGGTTCTCGCGTTGGGAACCACCCCGGGCCTGATCTCCTTCGCGTTACGCGGCACGGTCCGGTTGCCCGCCATCTTTTCTTCCTTCGCCGCGTGTCTGGCGTTCGCCTATTTGTATCCGGTATTGCGCGAAAAACTGCGCCGGCGACTCCGGCAATCGGTTGACCGGCAACCCCCGGCTTGATACCTTGCCGACACTTGCGGGGGCGCCGGAATGAAGAAAGTCTTATTAATCGTCGCCATGCTGCTGACGGTCATCGCCCTGGCCGCCGCCGGCGCCGTTTATTGGTCGCAACGCCAGGCCGCCGGCCCGCCGGCCGACGACCGGCACCCCAATATCCTGATGGTCAGCATCGACACGTTGCGGGCCGATCACGTCGGCGCCTACGGTTACCCGAAACCGACGACGCCGCACCTCGACCAAATGGCGGCCGAAGGGGCGCGATTCGCGCGGGCCATTTCGAATTGTCCCTGGACCCTGCCCAGCCACATCACCATGTTCACCGGCCAGGAAGTCGGGGTGCACGGCGTCCGCACCACCAACAGCGCCCTGTCGCCGTCGGCGCTGACCATCGCGAAGCTGCTGAAGACCAGCGGCTACCGGACCATGGGCATCGGCAGCGCGCCGTACCTCAAGGCGATTTACGGCAATGCGGTCGGTTTCGACTCGTGGGACGACGAACTGGCCCAGGTCAGTTACAAAAACAGCCACGAAGCGGTCACCGCGGAAAAAGCGGTCGACAAGGCGTTGCATGACATCAAGGCGAACAAGGACCGGCGCTGGTTCGTCTTCCTGCATCTCTGGGACGTTCACTACGATTACGTGCCGCCGCCGCCCTACAACAAAAAATTCGTCGATCCGAGCTATTCCGGTTCGTTCCCGATGCACAACTGGGAAAAGAATCGCGCCTTCCACGTCGGCATGGACCCGGCGGATTTCGCCTATACCCTCGCGCAGTACGACGGCGAGATCGCCTGGGTCGACAGCCAATTGGGGCGGTTGCTCGGTCGCCTGCGGGAATGGGGTCTGGATCAACGCACGATCGTCCTGGTCACCGCGGACCACGGCGAGGAGTTTCTGGAACACGGGCAAAAAGGGCACGGCCACAGCTTGTACGACGAGCTGATCCGCGTTCCCTTGATCGTCAAAGGGCCGCGGATCCCGGCCGGCCGGGTCGTGGAATGCCCCGTCAGCCTGGTCGATCTGCTGCCGACGATCGCGGAATTGGGCGGTGTGAAAAAGTCCCCCTACGACGGGCCGGGCCGTAGCGTGCTGCCCCTGTTGGGACAACCCGACGCCTGCGACGCGCAGCGGAACCTGTTCGCCGAAACCAACATGTCGAACCTCGACAAACTCCACAATTACAAGCGCGGCTTCGAAATGATGCTGGAAAAGGGAACGGTCAAATTCCACAACCGCGTCACCGATCCGTTGCGCGAACTTTTGTTCGACGTCGCCAGCGACCCGGGCGAGCTCAACGACCTGCTTGCGGTGGAGCCGGAGCAAGGCGAGGCCTTCAAGACCGAGATGGGCCGCTACCATCACCGCAACAACAATCTGCGGCAGAAAATGCGGCTGTTGAGCAAGATCCAGATCGACGGCAAGACCCAACAGCAATTGAAAGACCTCGGGTATATCCAATAAGGCACCACCGTGGCTTTGGCGCGTGACACCTCCCTGCTGGACGAATTGGCCGCCGATGCGGCGGAGGGCCTGACGCGCTACCGGATGTGCGGGCCGGGCGCCCGGGTGGGCGTGGCGTTGAGCGGCGGAATGGATTCGTGGTCCTTGTTGGCTTTACTGGACCACTTGCGCCGGACCGATCGCTTCCCCTATCCCCTGACCGCGCTCCACATCGACCTGGGCTATCCGGGCGCGGCGCGCCGCCTGCAAACCCTGACCGCAGGCTGCCATCGGGCGGAGATTCCGTTGATCGTCCGGCATACCGCCATCGGCCCCGAATCGCTGGCCGCCGAAAAAGTCCGGCCGTGCTTTCTGTGCGCTCGTCGAAGGCGGCAGGCGCTATACGAAATCGCGGCGCGCGAAAATCTGACTCACCTGGCCACCGGCCACCATCGCGACGATGTCCTGGCGTCCTTTTTCATGAACCTGATCGAAAACCGGGAATTGAGCACTCTCCTGCCGCGTCAGGAAGCGTTTCAAGGGCGTTTCCAGTTGATCCGCCCGCTCTACCTCGTGCCCAAGAAAAGGCTGATCAAACTGCAGCGCCAACAAAATTTCCCTGTTTTTTCATCGGGATGTCCCGTCGACGGCCAGACCCGGCGACGCGCCGCCGAGGAACTCGTGGTCGAGATCGAACGCCGTTTCCCCGGTTCGAGCGAGGCGATTTTTCAAGCGTTGCATCGGCCGAAAACCGATTTCCTGCCGGTTCGCGATCCTTCCTGACCGGTTTCCTTTTCCCAACCATCTATTGGCATGCGCCCTAAGAAGTGGATATGTTATATTCACGCACGCGGGATAAGGGAGACGGGAACCTATGGGCGAGGACAACCATTCGCGTAAGAATGAGTCTAACTCCTGGTTTCGGGCGTTGTTCGACGCGCAACCGGATTGCATTTTCCAGATGGACGAGCGCGGCGTCATCCTCGATGTCAATTCCTCGGCCTGCCAGCTTTTGGAGTATTCCCATAGGGAATTGGTTGGCGCCAACCTGGCCTTGATCGTACCCCGCGAAAACCTGGCCGACAGTTACGAAAAAATCGCCCTTCTCCGGCAAGGCGGACAGATCGAACCCTATCGCAAATCGTTGCGCACGCGCGACGGCCGGTTGATCCCGTTTGAAATCCGCCTCACCACCACGACCGACGAAAGCGGCCGGCTGATCATTCAAAGCACGGCTCGCGATCTGCGGGAACAGATGGAAACGCAACGGCGCCTGGAGACCAACGAGCAATTCGTCCAGACGCTGATGCAATCGACCCTCGATATCATCCTGGTCAAGGACGCCGACGGCCGCCTGATCATGGTCAATCAGGCCTTTCTGGATTTGACGGAACGGCAACTCGAGGAATTGCTCGGCAACACCGAACTGGATTTGTTCAACAACGATCAAAGCCAATGGATCATGGAAGAAGACCGCGAAGTCTTGCTGCACGGCAAAACGATGCGGGCGGAAAACCAATTCACGCTGCATAACGGCAAGACGCTGATCATCGACTACACCAAGGCGCCGATTCGCGACAAGCAAGGGCATATCATCGGCCTGTTGGCGGTCGGCCGCGACATCACGGCGGAACGATCCATCGCCCAGCAGTTGATCCAAGCCCAAAAAATGGAAGCGGTCGGCACGATGGCCGGTGAGATCGCGAACGATTTCAATAAATTTCTGACGAGCATCCAGGACAATCTGACCCTGGCCGAAAAAAACGCCCAACAGGGTGAATCGGCCCTGCCGCAAATCGAAACGGCGCTCGACGCCGTTAGAACCACCGTGGAACTGACCAACCGCCTGTTGAATCTGTCGCGCGCCCAACCGAGTGATTTCACGCGCGTCAACCTGGCGGAAGTAGTCAACGAAATCGTCGGCCTGCTGCGTTCGACGCTGGATCGAAAAGTGCGAATCTCCGCGACGTTGGATCCGAATCTCTGGCCGGTTCATGCCGACCGGAGTCAGATCTACCAGACCTTGATGAATCTCTGCCTGAACGCCCGCGACGCCTTGGAAGAGCGATCAGCCTTAGCGGAAAGGGCATCGTACTCGCCGTGGATCGAAATCGCCGTGGAAAACGTCTCCATCCGGCAAGGTTGGGCGAACGAATCGCCACGCGGCAAACCGGGCGATTACGTGCGTATCACCGTCTCGGACAACGGCATCGGGATCGACCCGGCGATCACGGAACGGGTATTCGAGCCGTTTTTCAGCACCAAAACCCGCGAAAACAGCTCCGGATTGGGATTGTCGATGGTCTACGCGATCGTCACCAATCACCACGGTTGGGTAACGGTGGAAAGCGAGCCGGGCATGGGCTCGGATTTCATCGTGTATTTCCCGCGCGACGAATCGGTAATCGCCAAGGCCGATCCCGCCTTTACCAATCGGCCGACCACCCGGCGTTTCCAGAAGGTTCTGGTGATCGACGATGAAATCATGGTGCGCGGCGTCATCAAGAGCGTCTTGCTGGAAAACGGCTTCCAGGTCTTCACCGCCGAAAACGGCGCCAAGGGCTGGGAGACACTACAACGATATAAGGATGAGTTGAATTTGATCATTCTCGACCTGATCATGCCCGAAATGTCGGGCAAGCATTTCGTCGAGATGATGCAAAAAGCCGGGCATCGGATTCCGGTGCTCGTCTGCACCGGTTATCCCGGCGACATGGTCATCGACGACTTGCGTTCCCTGGGCGTGACGGAATACCTGGGCAAGCCCTTTGCGCCGGTTCAATTATTGGATAAAGTACGGCAAATCCTGAAGCTAAATCCGCCGCCCGCGACGGTCGATTTTTCCTCGGCGGCGGAAGGAGGAGCGGCGATATGAGTCTGTTGGGATGGATCATCCTGGGTGGATTGGCCGGCGCGTTGGCCTCGCATCTTTCCGGCCGCGATCAGGGCTGCCTGATGAACGTCATTCTCGGGATCATCGGCGCGTTGGTCGGCGGCTTCGTTTTTTCCTTTCTCGGCGGTTCGGGCGTGACCGGCTGCAATTTCTGGAGCCTGGCGGTGGCGACCGTCGGCGCGTTGATCGTTCTGGCCATCGGCCGGGCGTTCGGCGGCGGCGACCGGTACCATCGTTAAGATATTTTGGGCGTTCAGGAACTGCTTGCAAGGCGCCGGTGATTCCCTTATCCTTCGCGCGATGATCGACCATACCATCATATATCGTCCGGCTCGGCCCGTGGACGCCGACCAGATTCACCGGCTATTGACCGTCATGGCCGAGGAGGAAGGCGCCTTGCTGCTGGCGCCGGACGAAATCAGCCCGGAGGATATCCGGGATCGCATCCGCAACGCCACGAACCGCCGCAACCGGTTCTTCCACGTCGCCACCAAGGATGAGATCGTGCTGGGAATGGTCGCCCTCGAATCGGGCCCCTACCGGTCGATGGGGCACGTCCGCTTCATGAACCTCGCCGTCGATCCGCACCACCGCCGGAAGGGGATCGGCCGCGAACTGACGCGGGTGGCCATGGAATGGGCCTATCAAACGCCGAGCGTCGCGAAAATCGAAATCCAATTGCGCGAAGCCAACACCGCCGCCTTCAAATTGATGCAATCCTTCGGCTTTATCCTGGAAGGCCGCCTGAAGAAACACGGCCGCACTCCCAGCGGCAAGGACATCAACGAACTGATCCTGGCCTTGTTCGTGGATGAGCGCCAAAACTCCTGATCGAAAATCCGCACCGCGGCCGGCGAAACGTTATTCCGGTCCCGCCGGACCTTTGGGTTTTCACGTCGGCATCGCCGGCGGCCTGGACCTGGCGCCCGAACGAGCCCACCGCCTCGGCGCCCGGGCGATGCAACTGTTCACCCGCAGTCCACGCTCCTGGCAGGCGCCGCCCCTGAACGGCGAAACGGCCGTCGCCTTCCGCCAGGAAACGCTCGCGCACGGACTGTTGCCGGTGGCGCACGCCATCTACCTGATCAACCTGGCCAGCCCCGACGAGGAACTGCGCGCCCGGAGCGTGGCGGCGTTCAGCGACGAAATCGAACGGTGCGCGCGGCTGGGCATCGACCGGGTGGTGATCCACCCGGGTTCGCACGGCCTGCTGACCCGGGCGCAGGGCTTGCGGCAGGCGTTGCGCTCCTTGAAGGAATGCACCCGGCGGACGCGCACCGCCGCGGTGACGATCCTGCTGGAGACCACCAGCGGCGCGGGACGCCAACTGGGAGGCGAACTGGCCGACCTGGCCTGGATGATCGATCATCACCCCGAGCCCGAGCGCCTTGGCGTCTGTTTCGACAGTTGCCACCTGTTCGCGGCCGGCCGGGCGCTGCACGAACCCGACGGCCTGGACCGGCTGCTCGCCGAAACCGAAAAGACCATCGGCCTTGGCAAGCTGGGTTGCTGGCACCTGAACGACAGCCTGGGCGACTGGAACAGCCATCGTGACCGCCACGCCCGGATCGGGCGCGGCAAGCTGGGGCGTGATTTCTTTCGGCGATTGTTGGCGGACGAACGGCTTTTCGGCGTTCCGAAAATCCTGGAAGTGCCCGGTGGCGACGAGGCGTTCGCCGCGGATTTGCGGCTATTGGCGCGCCTGGCGCCGCGCGGATGAAGCGTTCGCCAGCAGATCCGCCGCGGCCGCCCGGGTGGCGTCGGTGATGGTTTCCCCGCCCAGCATGCGCGACAGTTCGGCGAGGCGGTCCGCCTTTTCCAGCGCCGCGATCTCGGTATGCGTCCGCCCTTTGTGAACAGCCTTGGTCACCCGGTAATGCCGGTCGGCCAGCGCCGCGATTTGCGGCAGGTGGGTGATGCACAGCACCTGATGAGCCCCGGCCACCTCGCGCAATTTGCGGCCCAGCCGTTCGGCCTGCGCGCCGCCCACCCCGGCGTCGATTTCGTCGAAAATCAGCGTCGGCACCGGGAAGTGCCGCGACAACACCCGTTTGATGGCCAGCATGATCCGCGACAACTCGCCGCCGCTGGCGATCCGCGCCAGGGGCCGGGGCAGTTCGCCGACGTTCGGGCTGATGAGAAATTCCACCAGATCGCCGCCGGTTTCGTCGACGCGAAGTTCGCCCAGCGGCAGGCCGCCGGCGCTCAGCGGCTCGATCGCCAGCACGAACCGCGTGCCCGGCATGTCCAGGTCGGCCAATTCGCGCTCCGTCTCGTTTTCCATTTTCTTCGCGGCCTTTTCCCGCGCGGCGGTCAACGCCGCGGCGGCCGTGCGCAGGGTTGCGGTCAGGGCCGCCAGCTCCTTTTCTAGGCTTTGAATGTCGCCGGCGAGCCGGGTCAGGGCGGCGCGTTCGGCGGCGGCGGCGGCGCGGTGTTCCGCCACGGCGTCCAGCGAACCGCCGTATTTTTTCTTCAGATCGCGCAGCGCCTGCAGGCGTTCTTCCCAGGCGGCCAGGCGGTCCGGCTCGAATTCCAGCCCCTCGGCGTAGTCGCGGCTTTGCGCGGCGACATCCTCGGCGAGCGCGACCATCTCTCCCAAGCCGTCGGCGATCGGCCGCAACCGCGCGTCGAGTTCCACCCTGGTTTCGGCGTCACGCCGCAACCGGCCCGTCGTTTCGGCCACCGAGCCCGTTTCGCGGTCATAGAGCGCGTCGGAAATTTCCCGCGCCAGGCGCAGCAGGTTTTCGGCATTGGCCAGCACGCGGATGCGCGCCGCCAGTTCCTCGTCCTCGCCCGGCTTGGCCTGGGCCGCGTCGATTTCGTCGATCACGAAACGCAGATAATCCAGCCGCGCCTCGCGCTCGGCTTCCCGGCGGCGTAAATCGTCCAGGCGGGAATCCAACTCCTTCCAACGGCCGACATTCTCGGCGAACCGGCGGCGGTCGGCGGTAAGCCCGGCGTAATCATCGAGGTACCACAGATGGGTTTCCGGCCGCATCAGGCCCTGGGCCTCGTGCTGGCCGTAAAGGTTGAGCAGGGTTTCGCCCAGCCGGCGCAAACCGGCGAGCGGCACGTTCGCGTCGTTGATCGTCACGCGATTGCGCCCGGCCGCTTGAATCCACCGCCGGACGCGAATGGCGCCGTCCGCCGGGATTTCCAGTTCCCGCAACACGGCCGCGGCTTCGGCGGTGATTTCGTCGAAAAACGCGGTGACCTCGGCGTCATCGCAACCGGTGCGGATCAGATCGCCGCTGGCCCGCCAACCGAGCGCCAGGCCGATCGCGGTGACCAGGATCGATTTCCCGGCGCCGGTTTCGCCGGACAGGACGTTCAATCCCGGGCCGAAGGCGACTTGTACGTCCTCGATGACGGCCAGCCGTCGCACGATCAATTCGCGCAACATGAATCAGCGTTCTCCGTAGTGCAATTTCTGCCGCAGCACCTCGAAATAGGATCGCTTGGGGCTTTTCACGACCAGGAGCGGCTGCGGGCAGACCTCGACGATCACGCGATCGCCCTGGTGCATCGGCCGGCCTTCCTGGCCGTCGCAGGTGACGAACACCTCGGCTTCGTCGGTCAGTTCCAATTCGATTTTCATGTGTCCCGGCACGACGACCGGCCGGTTGGTCAGCATGTGCGGATTGATCGGCGCAATGACCAGACACTTGGTCGCCGGGTGGATGATCGGCCCGCCGACCGCCAGGTTGTAGGCGGTGGAGCCGGTGGGCGTGGAGACGATCAGGCCATCGGCCCGCGTGGTATTCATGAAATTGCCGCCGACGGTGATCTTCAGGTCGAAGATGCGGGAGATCGCGCTTTTCGTCACGACCACGTCGTTGAGCACGACGTAGGAAAAAACCTGCTGGCCTTCCCACACCTCCACCTTGAGCCGGATCCGTTCGACGATGCGCACGTGACCGGCCAGCACCAGTTCCAGGGTCGGGTAAAGCTCTTCCTTGCGCACCTCGGTCAGGAAACCCATGCTGCCCAGGTTGACGCCCAGCACCGGCACCTGCCGGCCGCGCAGCATCCGCGCCGCCGCAAGCAGCGTGCCGTCGCCGCCCAGCACGATCATCAATTCGCATTCGTCGAACACCTGTTCGAGCGGATATCCCTCGCCCAGGCCGTTCGACTTCGCGTCGGACTCGGGAATCAGCGGGGTCAGGTCGCGCGCTTCCAACCAGGCGATCAGTTCGCGGGCGATGGTCACCGCCTCCGGCTTGGAACGCTTGAGCATCATCCCGATTTTTTTCATCACCAGACCTCCCATCCTTTGGGAACCTTGAAATCCTTGTTTCCGGCGGCGTCCGCGCCCATCACGCCGGCCGCGTTGATCCGCACCGGTTCGACGGCGGGCACCGGACAATGCGCGCCCTCGACCGGATACGTCCCCGGATTGACGCTCGGATCCTCGAAATCGCGCCGGCTCCAATAATGGAAATAGCCGTTGGGCAACACCAGGCGATGAAAGGCGTAATCGGCGTTGAAAAATTTATTGCGCAGCAAATCGACCGTCGCCAGATGCGTTGCCTTGCGAATCGCCCATTCGGGCAAAGGCATGGAAAACTGGCGGATCTGCACCAGAATCAGTTTCGGCTTTTTCGTCTTGAGTACGTATCGGTTGTTGTAGCGGCCATGGCCCGGCATGCTCTTGGTCAGATCCGTCGGCGTGCGGGCGATCTCCCGGTCGGTCAGCCCGACGAAATCCACGATCGGCAACTTGCTGCAATAGCCGATCGCGCCGATCGGGATCAGGCCGACCGTCGTGTCGGGCGGGTAGAGCCTGGCGAGATTCTTGCCGAGGTCGCACCAGGACAAGGCCATGCGCCCTTCCCGGATGAAGGTGATGCCGTCGTTGTGATAAAACATCGCGGTCGCCAGACTCGCCAGTAGCAAGGCGCCGCAGGACAGGTAACCGGCGACGATCAGGCTTGTTTGGGCCATGGTCGCGAACCGCCGGTTCAGCGCCTGCCGCGCTTCACGCCACCCTTGCGCCAGTACGAGCAACAACACCGGCGTGATCGGCACGAAAAACCGTGACAATGGAAAGTGGTCGCCGCCGACCCAGATGACCGAGCCGATCTGCACCACCGCCACGCCCAACAGGCACCACCACCAGCCGGGCATCCGGGTGCGCAGCAATCCTTGCAGCGCCAGCAGCGCGAGCAACGCGAACGGAAACAGCGCGCCGATCAGGTAAACGGCGAAATACCGCAACCCCGCGGGCATCATGCGCCAGCCGACGCCGGCCGCCTTCGCGTAATAGGTGTTGGGTTGCCAATCGCCGAAATACCAGTGCCGCCAGAGCAGAAACGAGCCGTAGGCGACCGCAAAGACCGCGCCGAAGGCAATCGCCCGCGGCCAGCGGCCTTCCTTGTTGCCCAGCAACAGATAAAGCCCGATCGGCGCGGCGAGCGCCAGCATCTCCGGCCGGGTCAACGCCAACAGGAAGGTCCCCACGGCGGCGGCCGCAGCCAGCCCCGCCGAACGTCCCTTTTCAACCGCCGCGCCGGCCAGGTAAAGGGTCAGCAACAGCAGAAAGGAAGCCAGGCTCGTTTCCATGCCCGATTCGGCATAGGCCACTCCCGTCGGGTGCAGCGCGGTGAAAAGCAGCGCGAAGAGCGGCAGCGGCCGATACCATTTGTCCGTCAGGAACCGGCGCAGGAAGGCCAGCAGCATCGCTACGGTCGCGGCGTGAAAAAACAGGCCGACGAACAGCGCGCCGATCGGTATCTTGACGCCGAACAGATGGATCAGCGCCAGCAGCAGAACCAAGGTGGTCGTCGAATAACCCTCGACGCGCTCGCCAGGGTTGAACACCAACCCATGACCCTCGGCGAGGTTTTCGGCGTAGCGGAACGAGATATAGGCGTCGTCGATAAAATAGAACGGACTGATGCCGTTCAGGCCGATCAACACCCCCGCCAGCACGAACAACACGATCCATGGCGCCAGTTTGCCGAACAACGGTTTTTCTCCCTCGATTGGAAACGCTCGGATTGTACAATCGCGGCGGCCCAGCGTAAACCGGAGCGGCGCCTCGCGAGTGGCCCCGGTGGCGTCGCGGGGTGACGTGAGGCGTCAGTCACTGGCGGATGTCGTTTAACGAGGCAGGCGATCTTCGAAGAGTTCGATCCTCGCTCCGGCCCGTAGTTCGGCAACAAGTGCGTTGTAACGCGCCCGCTCCTTCTCCAAGACGATCTGCTTGCGGACAATGAGCCGGTACTGATCCGGGCCGAGGTTCGTCTTCCCTTTCAAGTTCCGGTCGAAATAGGCGGCGATTTCCTCATCCGAAACCTCAATCCCTTGGTGAACGCGAGCCGCAAGCACTCGGCGAACCACGTCGCGTTTATCCGTCGCATCGGAGTACTCGCCGGCGAACCGTTGGTTGATCAGTTCCGCATCGATCAGATCGTTTGCGACTTTCCTTACAATCCGGTCAAACGGCTCGCCCGTGCGCATGGCCCCGGCCTCCGCCAACGCCGTTCTCAACTCCGCCAGCGGCAAGGGACGTTCATTGACCGTCGCGAAGGCCATGGTCGCCGTGACCGCAGGGGCATTTATCTGTATGACTACAATGGCAATGCCGATCGCGGACACCGCAACCAATCCGGTCATCGCGAGAATCCGGACCCACCGCAGCGTTTGATCACCCCGCAGTGAATTGTCACATGACTTTGTATTTATGTTCATAAATTTCAAAGATGATTGGGAGGTTGGCGCGGTTCACTTTGACCAGGTGGCAAACATCAATCTCCACTTCTGCACCACCGAAACAATTAAAGTAATACACAAGAGCTGACAGTATCCCCTCTTTCTCGTAAATCCCACAAAAGGTTGTCGATGCACAATCTCCTGATAGCGAGGTTGTTCCCACCAATAAAACGAGTTCCTGCTCGAAATCGACTTCACATTCGTGGCCACTGATGAATACCTCCAATTCTTCCTGAGATTGGATTATTGTTGTGGAAAGATACGGTTGGTAAGCCAGGTGAGAAATTCCTCCTCCCTGCTCTATGTACATGGGAACACCGTCGCACACGAGGGTTTCAAACCCCACCGGTTCACCATAGCCGGCATTCGGCACTTCGTCGCATGAGTCGATCGTATCGTCGCGATGCCAAAGGATGTTTTTCGCCTCGCTTTGAACCAGCGTCAAATTTTCACCGCTTTGATCATCATTGTCGTTGTCATCATTGTTGTCATCGTTATCGTCGTCATCATCGTCGTTAGCCGGCGATTCGTTCTGTCCGTCTTCACTGTCTTTGTTCGAAGAGGAATCGCACGCGGGAAAGAAAAAAAACAGAACCGCCAGCAATGCGGCGATGGTCGGAAAAACCCATTTCATGGCGCACCTCCTTTACCGATAAAAAAGGAGTTGATCGGGCTCGCCTGAAATGTCCGCGTTGACGAGATCGCCGTCCTGAAGCTCGGCCGAGGAGATGGCGGGTAGGATGAAGAAACACATCACGAGTGATGATAACCATATCTTCATGACCATCCTCCAAAATACCTAATCCATGATATAACAAAGCATGAGCATCTCCTGGCGTCAAGGGCGGAAACGAAAGCCCGGAGCGACGCCTCGCGGCCGGGCGTCTGGTCGGACGGACGGCGGCCGTGTTATGGTAGGCCGATCACGAGCGGACGGTATCGATGACCCAGGATTTGTTTGCCACCCCCGAGGATCTCGGCCCGAATACGCCCCTGGCGGAGCGAATGCGCCCCCGCCGGCTGGACGAGGTCGTCGGCCAGGAAAAGGCGATCGGCCCCGGCAGCATGTTGCGCCAGGCGATTCAGGCCGGCGAGGTGCCGTCGCTGATTTTCTGGGGCCCGCCCGGCAGCGGCAAGACGACCATCGCCCGCCTGCTCGCCCAGCACACCGACACCGTGTTCACCGCCTTTTCCGCGGTGCTGTCGGGCGTCAAGGAAGTTCGCACGGTCGTCGAGGAAGCCCGGCAGCGGCAACGTTCCAGCGGCAAGAAAACCATCCTGTTCGTCGACGAAATCCACCGCTTCAACAAAAGCCAGCAGGACAGCTTTCTGCCGCACATCGAGGCCGGCACCATCGTCCTGATCGGCGCCACGACCGAAAACCCCAGCTTCGAGGTGAACGCCGCGCTGCTCTCCCGTTGCCGGGTGATCACGCTGGAAGGGCTGGCGCCGAAAGACATCGAAACGCTGTTGCGCCGCGCCCTCGAGGACCGGCAGCGCGGTTTGGGCAAACGCGGCCTGACCGCCACCCCCAAGGCGCTTGACCACCTCGCCCGGCTGGCCCACGGCGACGCCCGCGTGGCGCTCAACGCCCTGGAAATCGCCGCCGCCGGCGAGCTACCGCTGATCGACGGCAAGCCGACGATCACGCTGGAAGTCGCCGAAACCGCCATTCAGTCGAAGGCGCTGCTCTACGACAAGGCGGGCGAGCAGCACTACAACGTCATTTCGGCTTTCATCAAAAGCCTGCGCGCCTCCGACCCCGACGCCGCGCTGTACTGGCTGGCGCGGATGCTCGACGCCGGCGAGGACCCGATGTTCATCGCCCGCCGGATGGTCATCCTGTCGTCGGAGGACATCTCCAACGCCGACCCGCGCGCCCTGCCCCTGGCCACCGCGGCCATGCAGGCGGTGCACATGATCGGCCTGCCCGAGGCGCGGATCATCCTCGCCCAGGCGGCTTCCTACCTGGCCTGCGCCCCGAAAAGCAACGCCAGCTACATGGGGCTGGAAAAGGCGGCGCGCGACGTCAAGGAAAAGGGCGCCCTCGAGGTGCCAAAGCACCTGCGCAACGCCCCGACCCGCCTGATGAAGGATTTGGGCTACCACGACGGCTACAAGTACGATCACGATTTCGATCACCATTTTTCCGGCCAGCCCTGCCTGCCGGTGGAACTGGAAGATCGCCGCTATTACGAGCCGAGCGACCAGGGCGTGGAGGAACGAATCCGCGTCCGCCTAGAATGGCTGCGCCAACACCGCGACAAACATTCGAAAAAAGCCCCCTGAATCCCCCGTTTTTCCGCCCCGCCCGTTTTGTAGTAGAATAAATTTTTCAACCTTCCGCTCGGAGATCGACGATGAAACGATTGCTGTCGATGGCGTTTTTCTCGGTCTTACTACTAGCCTTGTCGGTGCTGGTCGGTTGCGCGGGCAACGACGACGACGATAACGAAAATCAAATCGTCGATGACGACACCGTCGTCGACGACGACGACGATGATGACGACGACGACAATGACGACGACAATGACGATAACGATGATAACGACGATAACGACAACGACGACAATGATGATAATGACGACAACGACGATAACGACGACAACGACACCACGCCGCCGCCCGATGTGACCAACGAAGCGCGGGCGGCCGGTTTCAAACTCTATTACCAGGAACGGCTCAGCCGCCTGTTGCTGGCCTGGAACCGCTTCGGACTGGCCGGCGACGCGGTGCCGGCGACCAATATCCGCAAGCATTTCATCGCCAAGGACGGTAATGAATTCGAGGTTCAGGCGGGCGAAACCGACAACAACGACCTGGGCAAGTCGATCTGGACGGCGTGGAACGCCTACCGTCATTTCACCGGCCGCGACCTCGAATTGACGCTGATCCGCATGTTCGAGGGCCTCTCCTACTACGAAGCAATCACCGGGCATACCGGGATCACCTCGCGCGAAGTCCTGCCCGGCTGGACGCGGGTCATGGACGGCGTCAGCGATACCGTCACCCGGACGAAATACGGCGACCCGGTCACCCCGCCCGTCGCGTTCTCGACGGAACTGGAAACGGAAATCCTCGACACGTTCTATGACGGCATCGTGATGACCTACCGCGAGAATCCCGGCGAATATTATTACGCGCTCAAGCCGATCAGCGAACTGACCAGCTTCGCCATCACCTATGTCTTTTCCGAACCCGACAATTTCATGCGCATCTCCAATTGCTGCTCGTCGTGGAAAATCTCGCAACTGGGCATTTGGGAAGGCGCCTATTGGGGCAATCACAACAGCCGCGACAACTTCCCCGACATGGCGATCGGCTATCTGGCCGCGCTGGACGCCGCCACCGAAGCCGGGCTGCCCGCCGACCTGCAAACGGCGGTGAACGACGCCGTCGCGGCCGGCCACCGCATCGGCGACCGCATCATCGCCGACGGCGACATCCAGATGACCGTGGCGGAAACGGGCGATTACGACGAACTGATCCCCGGCGGCCAGGTGCGCCCCGACGGCACCACCGAATGGCAGGATCTGGGATCGTTTTCCTCGTGCCCGATGGTCTATCTGGCCAAGGCCATTTCCACCGCGGGCCTGGACGATCCGGTTCCCGAGATGCCGCTGCCCGGCTCGATCGAAATGAGCGCCCTGCGCGAACTGCTGCGCCTGCTGGGCATCACCGACCCGATCCTTCCGATTTTGAACTGCCGGTCGCTCGACGACGCCTTCTTCGGCCTCACCTGGGCCGATTTCCTCTCCGGCGAGATTTTCGGCCGGCCCTGGTATGAAATCGCCTTCGAGGTCGCCGACCTCTTCCCCGAGCTGTTCCCGACGCTCATCGGTTCCTCGGCCGACGATTTCTCGGAAATGGAAATGGGCGCCATGGCTGTCTGCTATTACGCCAAGATCACCGAAAAAACCGACCTCGAACGGACCGCGCGGCACACGCTTTCCAATCTGGTCGACATGCACCGCATCCTGGCCGAACTGGCTTATTCAGCCGCCGCCAGCCCCAACCGGCAAGGCGACGGCACGGAATTCGACGACCTGATCGCCTCGCTGGAAGACCAGCTCTATTACGCCGCGCTGATGGGCGCGCAATGCGGCGTCGACGCCCCCCGCGAGGATTACAACGGCTTCAGCACCGCCGAGGCGCAAAACGCCTATCTGGAAAGCATCCTCGCCCTGGGCGACACCTCGCCGTGGGCGTTGCTCACCGACGAGGACATCCAGACCGCCATCGACAACCGATTGGCCGAACTGGCCGCCGACGAATACTGGCTCTACGATCGCTATTACGAGCGGTTCGGCGACACCTATCCGGTGCGCCGCGCCGGCGACGGCTACGAGGCGATCGGCGCGGACGGCAATTGGCAGGCGGCGGAAAATCCGCGGCATATCCAATTCTCGGCCAGCAACCTGCTGTACGACCTGCCGCTATGCACCAACGCGCCGTGGGTGTTGTCGTGCGATTGGGCGGCGCTCGGCTGCGCCCGGCCGGACCTGGACGATTCGGGCGGCGTTGACGCCGCCGACCAGGCGCTCTTCGACACGGCGATGTCGACCTATGCGGGCGTGCCGTGCGAGGCGGCCAACAATTGGTGCGACGGTGCGGATCTGAATCGCGACGGCGCCGCCGACGACAACGATACGGCCTTCATGACCGCGGCTCAGGGGTGTGTGCGGTAGGGGCAAATCCTCAACACGCAAATATCTTGAGTGAATGACGAAAAATAAGCCTCTTCCCAAGATCTTGGATCGGACACATCCGGTAACAGTTCAATACAATACATCCACAAACTTCCTCCTTTCGCCGTGCCATACTTTATCGGGTTCCGCTGAATTGTTCACGCCATTTCAGCAATAACAACTCGGATCGGCAAAGGAGAACAACAATGGCAAAGGCAAGTTGGATGACGGTTTTCTGCTTACTCATCGGTCTGTTGATGACGGTCGCCGCGATCGGTTGCTCGTCGGATGACGACGACGACAACGACGACAACGACACGGTAGACGACGATAACGACACGACCGATGACGACGACAACGATGACAACGACACGGCCGACGACGACGACAACGACGACAACGACACGGCCGACGACGACGATGACGATGACGATGACGATGACGATGACGACAATGACGATAACGATGACAACGACGACAACGACGATGACGCCTTTTATACCGAGGACTTCGAGTCCTACACTCCGCCGGACCTGAGCGGCAACTGGGAAACCGACACGACCGGCGGTACGGTGAGTGTCGTGGCGCTGGATTCCGGCTCCGGCCAGGTACTGGAAATCAACGATAGCTCCACCAGCGGCGACTACGCCTTGGCCTTCTGGTCCTTCGACGATTATTCGGAATTGCAGACCGCCTTTACCACCTCCTTTGACTACTCCGGCAGTTCCGGCGTGCTCGCCGTGAACATGATGCAGGTCTACGGCGGCAGCTATTACGCCGAAACCGAGTTTTATCTGTATGTCGACGGATCGGCCCTCCAGGCTTACGATCCCACCGCCGGTGAGATAATCGATTGCGGCGTCACCCTCAGTGCCGATACCTGGTACAACATTTCGTTGGACATCATTCCGACGATCGGCTCGGGCAATTACACTCTATCCGTCGAC
>JAAYVF010000107.1 GCA_012517325.1 Myxococcales bacterium
GCTGTCGCGCATGGGTCGCGCCGTGCTGATTCTCGTTTCCGTGCTGGTCAGCCTGTCGCTGGAATACGTGTTGCGGACGCGGTTTCGCGCGCCGACGGAATTGACCTGGGAACTGCTGTCGAGCAAGGGCAGCAAGATCAAGGCCAGCGACGGGTCGTGGAAATTGACGCCGTTGGACGGCGGCAAACGTACGGCCGCGTTCTACTCGCTGTACACCGACCTGTCCGACGCGGTCTGGGGCCTCGATCGCTTGCTGAAAAACGATCCGAGCATGGAAGTCGCCATCAACGCCAGTACCTGCCTGCTGGTGCTCAAGGCGGTGAAGAACCGCGGCGAGCACCCGGGTTGGACGCGAACGAACTGAGGGGAGAAGGATGCGACAGGAAAAAATCGTCATCGTTGGTGCCGGTCCTTCCGGTTTGACCGCCGCCATTTACGCGGCCCGTTCCGGCCTGGATCCGCTGGTCATCGAAAAGCTGCAACCCGGCGGCATGATGGCTTCGACCGACCTCATCGAAAACTTTCCCGGTTTCGAGAACGGCATCAGCGGTCCGGATCTGTCGATGAAAATGCACCAACAGGCCGAACGCTTCGGGGCGCGGTTCGAATTCGGCGAGGTGCAGGCGCTCGAATTGACGGACGGGCGGAAGATTCTGCACACGGACTTGGGCGACATCGAGGCCGACGCCCTCATCGCCGCGACCGGCACCGATCACCGGATGCTCGGCATTCCGGGCGAACGGGAATTGTTCGGCCGGGGCGTCTCGATCTGCGGCACCTGCGACGGGCCGTTCTACAAGGGCCGGGAAGTGGGCGTGGTCGGCGGCGGCAACAGCGCCATCCAGGAGTCGCTGTTCGTCGCGCGCTTCGCCAAGATGGTGCACATCATCCACCGCCGCGACAAGCTGCGTGCCGACCAGGTGCTGGCCGAACGGGCTTTCGCGACGCCGAACATCCGGTTCGTCTGGGATTCGGTGGTGACGCGGGTGCTCGGCGAGCACAACGTCAAGGGCTTGCAGTTGCAGAACAAGAAAACCGGCGAGACGAGCGATTTGCCCGTGGACGGCTTCTTCGTTTTCATCGGCCTGATCCCCAACAACCATTGGCTCAAAGGTCTGGTGCCGCTGAACGAGGAAGGATTCGTGGTGGCCGACGAATACGGCCGCACACAGGTGCCCGGGCTGTTCGTGTCCGGCGATTTGCGCAACAAGGAAATGCGGCAGATCGCCACGGCGGTCGGCGACGGCGCCCTGGTGGCACGTTCGGTGGAAGCCTACTTCGAAAGCAAGCGCTAGGCGAAGCAGCGGCTCACGGCCGTCATTTCAATTCGTACAGCCGGTATTTCCGGTCCGCGCACACCAGCCGGGCTTGCGCCGGATCGGCCAGCATTTTCTCGAAATCGCGCGGGTACTTGAGCTTCCAGGCGCGGTTACCCTTCAGCAGGTGCGTGACTCGCATTTCCCGCAAGCGCTTTCTCATGTCCTTGAACGAGCCGGGCTGGGTGACGAACTCGTTGATCTGCGACGCCGCGTAAAAACTGTCGGCGGCGCACTTGCGGTCGATGAAGAAGCAGCGGTTGTGCTGCAAGATCAGAACCCGCGCCTTGGGCGGTAATTTTTCGTTCAGGCAGCGAATCGCCTTCTCGCGCGGATCGCGGCGCAGGGCTTCGCCGTATTTCCCGGCGGCCAGATCGGCGACGATGGGCGAGTCGGCGACGCCGTAGAGCAGCCAGAGGCCGGCGGCGATCGCCAGAATGACGGCCAGCGGCTGTTTCAGGGAAGCCCACGGCAGTCGGGCGATCGCCTCGTGCAAAGACAACGCCGCCGCCAGCGCCAGCAAGGGAAGCAGGGGAATCAGAAACCGGGTCTGCTGCGAGGCCAGGCTCCAGGAAACGAAATAAAACAACGCCGTCAGCAGGCTCCAGCGCACGACCGGCAAGCGCCGGCCGAACCAGCAAAGCGGCAGCAGCGCGAACCAGAGGAGGTTCAGGGTGCCGCCGAATTTGGAAAGGCTCGGCGCGCCGGCGACAAGCAGCCGATACGGCAGCAGGAGGTAATCCCACCCGGTCCGGCCCATCCCGATCGCGTTGTGGTGCCATTGGTAAAACAGGTCGCTCAGTTGTTGGTTCCATTCGCGGCCGCCCAGGGCGGAATAGAAAAACGGATACACCGGGTTGCCGGTCTCGATCGCGCTTTTGATCAGCCAGGGCAACAGCAGCAGAAATCCCGGCCCGGCCAGGTAAAGCGCCACTTCTTTTACCCGTTGGGCGGGCCGACCTTCGCGCCGCGAGGCGATCAGATAAAGCAGTCCCAGGCAGACGCCTCCGATGAAGCCGTTGAATTTCGACCCCGCCATCAAGCCGATGAACATTCCTGCGATCCACAGCGGGCGCGGCCCGTTTTCCGGGTGTTGCAAACGCTCGACGATGAACCAGAAAGCCAGGAAAAAGAAGAAGGCGCTGCCGATGTCGATGTAGGCGATCGGAAATTCCAACCGCACCACGCCGTTCATCAGGAAAAATATGACGGCCAGCGGGCCCGCCGCCGGGCGCTCCTGTCGCCGGCAGAAACCGTGCAGCGCCAGCAAGGTGAACACCCCCAGCGCGAAATGAACCGTGGTCGCCAGCCGGTAGTCCTTCCAGGCCATGGCCAGGGTGAAGAGCTGTTCGACGTTCATCGGCCAGTGCGAATAGACGTTGAACAACAGGTGGCGAAAACCGTGGGCTTGCAGCGTCGTCTTGGGAACCTGCAGGTGGTAAACCTGGGCATCGTGCGAAACGAAGGGCAGGATGGCGTGCAAAAACAGCACGGCAAGGACGGCCGTCACCGGCAGCCAGGGCAGCCATTCCGCGAGGGACGGCCATCGGAGCAGCGGTTGCCAGGGCCGCTCACCGTGCCGGATGTCGCGGGCGACGACGAGGGCCCAGCCGGCCAGCGCAACGACCGCCGTGGCCGTCAGCGGCGCGGGGTACAACAGACGCGTTCCGGCGAGGGCGAAAACGAGCGCGATCCAGAACAGCAGGCCCAGCGAAAGCGCCAGCAGGCGGCGGGCCGGCAGGCCGGGCGCGCGATAAACGAACGCGGCCGGCACCCGGCCGGCCGCGTAGATCGGCAACCAAAAAACGACCGCCCAGGCCGCGTATTCCATTACGGTCTTTAACGTGTCGAGCGATCCGCTGCCCATTTTCACCGCATTGGTTAATTACCCCGCGGTCGATGGTTGATGGACGCGCAATGCCGCCGCTTCTCGGAATCCGATCGCCAGGGCTTTCAGGTTGAGATCCTCGGTGCCCTTGGGAACGCGGGCCAGCACCGCCCGTTCGAGCGCGTTGCGGCTGACGCAATCGGTCAGGCCGGCGATCGCGCCGAGCGAAACGATGTTGGCGACGAACACCTTGCCCGCTTCCTCGCGCGCCAGCTTGGTGAACGCGATGCGGTTGATCTGGTATTCGCCGGCCGGCGGCTCCGGGCACAAATCCGTATCGATGATCATCACGCCGTTTTTTTTCAGATCGTCGCTGTACTGGCCCAGACTCTTCTGGTTCAGGCACAGCAAAATGTCGAGTTGCTCGCACTTGGGAAAGTCGATTTCCTCGTCGCTGATGATGACTTCGCTCTTCGAGGCGCCGCCGCGCGCTTCCGGCCCGTAGCTTTGCGTGTTCACGGCGTTCTTGTTGTCGAACAGAATGGCGGCTTCGGCCAGGATGATGCCCGCCAGTACGAGGCCCTGGCCGCCGCTGCCCGCCAGCCGGATTTCCAGTCGCTTGCTCATCGGTTAGTCCTCCATCGCCAGCCGCGCCGTGCGGTGCAGTTCCTCGACGAACTCGTGGCGCTGGGTGTTCAGGAAAATGCCGAGTGGAATCTTGTCCTTCACGTCGTCCAGGCTGAGGTTGTCGACGGCGTCGATCATCACGCAGTGGTCTTTCCAGAATTTCATCATTTCGACGGGACCGCGGAATTTGTTGCGCCGGCCGTACGCCGTCGGGCAGTCCTCGAGCACCTCGATGACCGAAAAGCCCTTGTGGCGGATGCCTTCGGTGATGGCCTTTTCCAGCAGCTTGACGTGGTAGGTCGTCGCCCGCGCGACGAACGTGGCGCCGGCCGCCTCGGCCAGCTTCACGAAGTCGAAGTTGTGGCTCAGGTTGCCGTAGGGCGCGGTGCTCGCGTTGGCGCCGAAGGGCGTCGTCGGGCTCACCTGGCCGCCGGTCATGCCGTAGATCGAGTTGTTGAAGATGATCAGCGTCATGTCGATGTTGCGGCGGCAGGTATGGATGAAGTGGTTGCCGCCGATCGCCACCGCGTCGCCGTCGCCGGCGGTGATGATGACGTTGAGCTGCGGTTTGACGACCTTCATGCCGATGGCGAAGGGCAGGGCGCGGCCGTGTGTCGTGTGCAGGGTGTTGAAGTCGGCATAACCGGGCAGCCGGCTCGCGCAACCGATGCCCGACACCAGAGCGACGTCGTCCTTGGGCAGTTTCAGGGTATCGATCGACCGCAACAAGGCTTTGAAAATAATGCCGTGGCCGCAGCCCGGGCACCAGATATGCGGCAGGTTTTCGACCCGCAGGTACTGTTCGTAATCAAACGCCATTTCCCGTCTCCCGCAGCGCGCGCATGATCTGGCGCGGATTGATGATTTCGGTATCGAGCCGCTGCAACCCTTCGACGGCGCAGTGTTTGCCGGCGATGCGCTCCACCTCGAGCACCAACTGGCCCGCGTTCATTTCCGGCACCAGAATCCGTTTCATGCCGGGCCGCCTGGCCAGCTTTTCGACCGCCTGGGCCGGAAACGGCCAGATCGTCTTCGGGCGGAACAAGCCGACCTTCCGGTCGCGCTTGCGCAACCGCTTGACCGCTTCCATCGCGCTACGCGCCACCGCGCCGCAGGCGATGATCACCTCCTCGGCGTCCTCCAGGAAGCGGCCTTCCCATTTGACGATGTCGTTGTAATTGCGGTCGATCTTGCGCAGCAGCCGCCGCGTCTCGCTTTCGATCACCGCCGGGTCGTTGGTCGGGAAACCCGTTCGATCGTGGAACAGGCCGGTGACGTGAAAACGGTAGCCTTCGCCGTAGGGCGCCATGGTCGGCACGTCGGAGCCGCCGCCCTGGTAGGGGTAGTAATCCTTCGGGGCGCGGCGCGGTTTGCGGCGGTTGTAGACGCTGACCGTGCCGGGATTGGGCAGGAACATGCGTTCGCGCATGTGGCCGACGATTTCGTCGGAAAGCAGAATCACCGGGGTGCGGTAACGTTCGGCCAGGTTGAAGGCGCGAATGGTTTCCCAGAAAGATTCCTCGACGCTGTAGGGGTACAACACGACGATCGGGTGGTCGCCGTGGGTGCCCCACCGCGCCTGCATGATATCGCCCTGCATCGGCCTGGTCGGCATGCCGGTGCTGGGTCCGGCGCGCTGGACGTTGACGACGACGCAGGGGATCTCGGCGATGCAGCCGTAACCGATGTTTTCCTGTTTCAGGCTGAAACCCGGGCCGGACGTGGCCGTCATCGCCTTGGCGCCGGTCAGGCTGGCGCCGAGCACCGCCGCCATCGAGGCGATTTCATCTTCCAGTTGCAGGAAAAAGCCGCCGACCTGCGGCAAGCGTTCGGACAGCACCTCCGCGACTTCCGTCGAGGGAGTGATCGGGTAACCGGCGAAGAAGCTGCAACCGGCGTACAGCGCCGCCTCGGCGATGGCCTCGTTGCCGCTCATCAGGCGCAGACCGCTTTTGAATTTGGGACCCGGCATGGCTAATCCTCCTCCGCCGGGAAGACGGCGATGGCGAAATCGGGGCAACGCAATTCGCAAAAGTAGCAGGTCGTGCATTTTTCCAGGTGGACCACGACGGCTTTGCCTTCCTTCATGGCCAGCACCTGGGTCGGGCAGAAAGCCACACAAATGCTGCAGCCTTTGCAAAAAGCGTTTTTAATCTCGATCCGTGGCGGTTTTCTTTTCTTTTTCGGCTTTTCGGTCTTGTTTTCCACCGGGGGTGTAGTCATCGGCATTGTCCTTTGTCCTCGATTTCTCGCTTTCCCGTGACCCCGGTTGGCGGTCAGCCGCTGCGCGCCCTCCGTGGGCCGGAACGGCATCGGCGTAATTCATCGGAGTCGGGAAAGGTTGATTTTGTAGCCAGCTCGCTTGGTGGCGATCCGGTGCTTATCGTTACGAACACGGGCACCCGCCGTGGCCGGGCCACGGAAGGAATACGGATAACCTTGACGACCTTCACTCTTCAAACACACCACAATCGCCGTTTTTTCGAGGCGTCATTCCGGGCGTCATTGTACCCGCCAATCCCCGGTTTGCAACCCCGCGCGGGGACCGGCGGGGTCGTTAAGTTGACAGCGACTCCGATAAGGTTGTAGTTTGCACGGCACACTCGAGGATGAGCCGTGAAACGCGAAACGACGATCTGGTTGCTGTTGACGGTGGCGGCGATGGCCGGCGGCATCGTGCTGGCCTGCGCCGGCGACACGGGAGGCAAGGAAGGGCCGGTCTATTGCCTGCTGCCCCTGCAAGCCTGGATGGACGAATGCGGCTTCTCGGTGAAAATGGACGGCGTCAACGAGATGACCCTCGATGAGGCCTACGATTCCTGCAAACACGGCTACGGCAAGGTCTGGCAATACTTCCTGCACTGCTACCACGAGGTCTTCCTGAAAGAGGGGCGGGATTGCGAAGCGTTCGCCGAATGCGCCCCCGATCACGGGTTGCCGACCGATGACGACACGGCCGACGACGATTCCTCGCCGGTCGACGACGACACCACACCGGTTGACGACGACACCACGCCGGCCGACGACGACACGACGCCGGCCGATGACGACACCACGCCGGCCGACGACGACACTTCTCCGACCGATTGAAGATCAGCCGCCCCGAGCGGTAGACTGCCGGTGATCGTCGAACTGACGGCAACCTCGGCAAGGAGCGGGATTGTTGTACGCGAGCGGGACGGAAACCGACGTTCCACGAAAAGCGATTTACCTCGCGGCGCTGGCGGTTTTCGCCGCCGCGTTCCTGATTTATCTCCCCAAACTGGCTAATCCGTTCACTTTTGACGATCGCTTGTTCATCCAGACCGATCCGAATCTGCGCGACTGGTCGGCCGCGCTGGGCGAGTTCGGGCGCGATCAGGCATCGCTGTACCGGCCCCTCCGATCGTTGGTTCTGGCCGGGCTGATTCGTCTGTCCGGCGTGGAAAACCCGGTTCCGTTCCATTTGACCGGCATGCTGTTGCACGCGGTCGTTTCGGCGTGCGTCGTGTTGATTGTCTGGTTGCTGACCGGGCGGCTCGCGGCCGCGCTGCTGGCCGGTTTGTTGTTCGCCTGGCATCCCGTTCATTCGGACCGCGTCGCCTTCATCACCGCCGGATTCGATCTGCTGGGCCCGGCCTTCGGCTACGCGGCCTGGGCGCTGGCGTTGGCGTACGACCGCGGCGGCCGCCGCATTCACCTGTGGGCGACCGGCCTGCTGCTGGCGATCGGCTGTTTCGGCGGCGAGGAAGCGGTGATGACCTGGCCGCTGGTCGGCGGCAGCCTGTTCTTGTTCCGGGGCGACCGCCGCCGGCGGATCGTCTTGCTCGCGGTGCTTGGCGCGGCCGTGGTTTTTTATCTGGCGGCGCGCACGATGGTGCTGGGCAGCATCGGCCGGACGCCTGATTATGCCGCAGGTAGTCTTGGCAACTCCGTTTTGTCGATGGCGGTGATTTTCTGGCGGTACATCGGGTTGACGTTCTGGCCGATCGGTCTCTCGCCGGCTTACGGGCCGACAGTTTATACGCACCTGAATTTGGCTTCGCTGGCGGGTCTGCTCGGCATCGCCGGTTTGCCGGTCCTGGCGATTGTCGGCCGCAAGCGGTCGCCGGGGCTGGCGCTGGGGATCGGTTGGTTTTTAATCGCGCTGTTTCCGTACAGCAATCTTTTGCCCGCCGATACTTTGATGGACGAGCGATACCTCTATTCGGCGCTGGGCGGTTTCGCCGCGGCTGCCGGTCTGGCGCTGGCCTGGATGGGCGGCCAAAGAAAAGGCGCGTGGCTGGTTGTCGCCTGCCTGCTGGCGGTTTACGGCGCGAATACGGTTGCTCGCTGCCGGGTCTGGGAGCGGCCGTTGACCTTATGGACCCAGGCGGTGACGCGCGAGCCGAACAGCTTTCTGGCGAACCTCAACGCGGCTTATCATCTGCTGGCGGCGGGGGAAACGGCGGCCGGCGAGCGCTACGCCAGGCGCGCCCATGAGTTGAACCCGCGCCGCACCGAGCCGCTGTTGCAATTGGCCGATCCGGCGTTTGCCCGCGGCGACGACGCGGCCGGCGTGAATTTGCTGGAACAAGCCGTCGCCGCCGAGCCGCAATCCGTCGCGGCGCTGAGCGCGCTGGCGCAAGCCTATGTTAAAACCGGACGATTGCCCGAGGCGGCGCGCCTGGCCGAGCAGGCGCTCGCCGGCGACCGCCGCGATACCCGGGCGCATTACGTGTTGGCCTACCTGGCGGTGACGGCCGGGCGGTGCGACCTGGCGGCCCCGCATTGGCAGGCGGTTCTTTCCGCCGTTCCGCAAGCGCGGGAATACGAGGCGGCTCGGCAATTGCAGGAGCATTGTTCGCCGTGAAGTGACCTGACAGTTCTTGGATCGCTCTCGAGTAAAACAGAAGGTGATCTCTCCGCACGAATGCGCTCAGCCGCGATAACGGGGTAAAAACCGGTTTGCCGGCGTTGAAGATTTGATCTTCGCGTTTTCAGAACGGGCTATTTACGCGGGCATTAAAAAGAAAACCCCGTGGTTGCCCACGGGGTTCTCAGCGTCTTTGCTACACGAAACTAGCAGCCGCAGCCGCCGGAATCGTTGTCATCATCATCATCATCGCCAACCGTGTCGTCGTCCGGCGGGGTGACGTCGTCGTCAGTACCACCGAAGTACCAGACACCAGACACAAACGTGGCGCCAGCGTCGTCGCCGGTCAGCAACCAGGCGAAGCCGTCGGTAGCCGCATCGTCAGTCGTCGCCATGAACGAGAAGGTCAGCATGTCGCCTTCCGCGATATCGCCGATTTCAGCCGACGACATGGCGCCCGTACCAGACGATTCCCAACTGATCGTGCCGGTGGTCTCGTCGAACTCGACGGTCCATTCCATATCACTATGAATGGCATCGGGAGCCGCGTAGGTACCCATCACGTAGTTGGTGTTCGGCAGAGTGATGTCCACCTTTTTAATGGCAACATCGCCACCAGAGGTGTTGAAAACGTCGAACGCGAATTCATAGTCGGTGCCCGCAACCAGCGCGACCGAAGATTCGCCGTTCGCCGTACCGGTCAGGCCGAAGACTTCCGTAGCGTCATCATCTTGGGCCATGACCATCCCCGACATAGCAAAGACAGCAGCCATCATCAAAGCGATCAACAGGAACTTCTTGAACACGTTATCCCTCCTTTCCTCCACTTTCCTCGGTTTTATTCTGACTCATTTCATTTCTGACCAAGGTAAGTGCTTGAACTCCGATGACTGTAGTAGTCATCACCTCCTTCTTGTTAAACTTTTCATAGCCTGCAAACGTTACCGCTCTCGCCGATACAATAATATCGACGTGATACCGCTTGATTTGTTATCTAACACGGTTTCCCCATTAAAATCAACTAAAAAAATGAGCCGGTAAGTGCTTGAAATGTGTTTTCAATAGTTAACCGTCTCAGTTGATATTATGACCCTACAGTAATTATTCGTCACCCGCCGCCGGTTGGCCCTTGTCTTCCTCGCTCAACAAACCGAGATTCTTCATCTCATGGAGGGCACCTTGATGGCGAGGGTTGATTTTCAAGGTTTTTTCAAACCATTCGGCCGCGGCGACGTTGTTCTTTTCAGACAAATAGGTGAGCCCCATGGCGAACGTCGCCTCGACATCTTCCGGCACATCTTGCAGTAAACCCTGCAAAATACGGCGGGCATTTTGAGGCTGAGTATCAATATTGACCGTGGCCAGAGTCAGGCGCGCCTGGATATGTTTTGGGTCGATGGCCAGGGCGCGGCGGATGTGTGGGCCCGCTTCGGGCAGCTTGCCGGTCTGGGCCAGGATCAACCCGAGATAAGCATGGGCGTCGGCGTTCTTTTCCTTTTCCGCCAGAATTTCGTTCAGGATGGCGATGGCTTCGTCGGTCTTGCCCTGCCGATAACGGATTTGCGACAGGTTGAGCCGGGCCTTGATGTAGCGCGGTTTTTCCCGCAACGCCTGCGTCAGATAGATTTCGGCTTTCGCCAGATTGCCGAGCCGCAGGTAGTTGTAGCCGAGGTGATTGAGCAGGCTGGCGGAATGCGGGGTCAGGTTGAGCGCCGCGAAATAGGCTTTGTTGGCCAGTTCCCAGGCTTGTTCCTGCTGATAGCACAAACCCATTTTCACGAACGCCGCCCGGTTGTCGCGGTAGATGACCAGGCTGCGTTGATAGTATTCGAGGGCGGATTTGCAATCGCCCATGGCGCGATAGATTTCGCCGTAATTGTACAGCACGGCGCTGTTGTGCAGGCGGGTCCGGCTGGCGAGCTTCATCAATTGCAGGGCTTCGTCGAATCGGCGCTGCTCGGCGTAGATGCCGGCCAGGTCGTTGTAGATCCAGGCCGGTTCCTCGCGGTCGCGCGGGGCGATGTATTCCAAGGCTTTGTTGAGGATCTTTTCCGCCTCGGCGTATTTCTTGTTCATGCGATAGATGTTGCCCAGCACCACGTAAAGCAAGGTAGCGTTGGGGGCGTCGGCGATCATCTGGGTGAAGAGCCGCTCGTTCGAGTACCAATCGACGTTGCGGTCGATCGTCAGCGCGGTGAAGGAGCCGAACATGGCGACGGTCACCACTCCGGCCGCTAGGCGGCGCGCCTTGGAAACGGGCCATTCGCAATCCGCCAGCAGTCCGCCCAACCGCCCGATCAACCGCCCCAACACGATCGCGCCGACCAGGATGAACGGGGCGCTCGGGATATAGAGGAACCGCTCGGCGGTCATGAATCCCATGTCTTTGGGACCGCTGATGCGGATGAAGTTCGAGATCGGCAGCAGGGACGCCAGGTAGAACAGCAGCGAGAAGCTGATCAGCTTGTCGCGGGTGAAGGTCACGATGATCGTGGCGATCAACAGCGCCAGGAAAACGAAGCCGGCCAGAAAAGCCGGGTCGAGTACCGATTCGACCAGCGGATTCTGCAGGTAGGCCGACAGGTGAACCGGCACCAGCATTTTCAGCGAGTAGTAGCCGATCGTTTTGATGAAGCTGAGAATCGCCGTGATCGTGTCGAACGGATCTTTGGCCTGCTTGCTGAACCCGACCTGGAAATAGCGGAACAGGAAATAGCCGACCACCATGCCGATCTGAATGGCGAGGATCGGCAGAAAGCGGACGAGCCGCTTCATTTTTTTAATACCGGTCACGTAAACGAACAGGTAGGCCGCGCTCACCACCGGCAGCGAAACGGCCATTTCTTTCGCCAGCAAGCTGAAGGCGAAAAGCACCAGCGAAACCGCCCCGGGAAGGTAGGGAGACCGCCGGGCGGCGTGCGGCGCCGCGCCGGGCAACGGATCGAGGTTCTGCCCGGCGGCGAGCCGTTCGGTGTAAACCTGAAACGCTAGGAAGCTGGCGAAATAGAAGAGGGCGCAGAGCGGATCGGTCCGGCCGGCGATCCAGGTGACCGATTCGGTATGGATCGGGTGCACCGCGAACAACAAGGCGGCGATGGTCGGCGCCAGCAGGCGGCGATTGGCCAGGCGATAAAAGATCAGAAAGAGGATCACCGTGCTCAGGTAATGGATCAGCAGGTTGGTCCAATGATACCCGGCGGGGTCGGTTTGCCAGAAACGCCAATCGAGGGCGTAGGTGATCGTGACCAACGGCCGGTAATAGCCGTATTTGCGGTTGTCGTCGGAAAAACCGAAGAAATCGCGCGCAAAGATGTCTTTTAAGAAATTCCAGCTTTTGATCTGGTAATCGAGCACGATCAGATTGATGTCGTCCCAGATGAAATCGCCCTTCGGCGCATTCCAATAGGCGGCATAAACGCAACCGGCCAGCACGATTGCGATCAGAAGCAAGGCAATTTTCGTTTTCATGGACTCCTTCCGTCCCGCCGCGACCACAAGTAAGGCATGAAAGTTACCCAAGCGCTCGGGCAGTGTCAAACACGGATTGAATCGCGCGAACCGGCTGTGGCGGAGCGGCTGGCCCGAGGCGCGCTTCTTGGCTAGACTGAAATCATGAAAAATCACCGCTACCCAAGGCTGTTTTATTCGGTTTTATTGTTGCTCCTCGCGCTGGCGAGCCCGCAATGCGGCGATCCGGAACAGACGACCGCGGCTGGCGGCACGACGCAAGCCAGTCTCGACGCCGACGGCGACGGCAAAATCGACGGCGTTCCCGACGGCGTCGCCGATTGGTTCACGGTGCAGGAATTGGTGACGCTCGCCAACGCCGGCCTGCCGATCTACACCGGCGAAAATCCGCCGGCGATCGACGGCGTCTATCTCGCCGACACCTTGCGGATCGTCTTCGACTCCCTCGGCGCGTCCGGCGATCTGGCGGTTTATCGGTTCACCTTCGCCGACCAGCAATCCGACGGGTCACTCGTGTTGTCTTACGAAAGCGAGGGCGTGGATTCCTCCGCCGGCAATCCCGCCTGGATCGCCGGCGAAGGCGACTGTTTTTCGGTGTTCACCAACATCGAAGGCTATCAGGAAGAGGACGATTGCACCTACCAGCGGCCGACGGTCTATTCCGCCTGTCTGAACGGCGAAGGCGACCTGACCGGCTTTTTCTTCGGCTTCATCATGAAAGGGCTGTCGGGCGATTGTTCCGCCACGATGCCGGAGGGCGGCTACCGGGTCATCGGCGAGAACGACGGTCTCGTCGCCCGGCAGTGATTTTTCCGGGCGGGCCGGCGAATGGATGCATCATTGACGGAATGCGGTTTCACCCTGGACGAGCGGTTGGCGGCCGCCTTGCGGGGCAATGACGCGGCGCGCTTCCTGGCGACGCGCGATCGCGACGGCCGGCCTTACCTGGTGCCGGCGCTTTCGGCGCAAAGCGCGGAAGGCGGCCTCATTCGGTTCGCGGCGATTTTTCCGGCGGCGGTGGAGCGCAATTTGGCGCTCGGCGGCTCGCTGGCCTTGCTGGTCGTCGATGAAAAGCTGCGCTGGTGGTCGCTGGCGGGGCGGCTGGAGGGATTCGCGGACGGCGCCGCCGGTGAGGCGGTACGGCGGTGGGGCCGGCTGCGGCCGACGGGGTTGCTGGCCCGCGGCGAGCCTTCGACCTGGGGTCTGGTCGCCGAGTATTCGCTGCTTCGGCTTTTCGGCATTCCCCGCGGCGACGGGTATGCCGACACCCTGCCGCGCGAGGTGGCGCTCCGCCTGCAGACGCTGCAAAACGTCAAGGGCATCGCCTTCGTCGACGCGGAGAACCGATTGATCGCGCTGCCCTGCCAGAGCCTGCGTCCGGCCGGACCCGGGGCGGTGGTCTGCGGTACCTGGCTGGTCCCGGAATTGCGCCGCGTTCCTCCCCTGGCGCGCGTGGCGATTTGTGTCTTGACGTTCGAACCGAATGCCTATCAAATTCACGGCTGTTTCGAGGGGATCGGCGGCGGGCTGTTGCGGACCGCCGCGACGATCCGCGTGAGCGGCTTGCAACCGGCGCTGGCCTGAGGCCCGCGCCGCACGGATCGGAAAATGCCGAGTTACGATATCCAAAAAGCGGCGCGCCTGCTCGAGTGGGATCGCGTCACCGATCGGCTGGCCGAGTTCGCCGACAGCGAGCCGGGCCGCCGCCGGTGCCGGGAACTGCCGTTCCTCGACGATCCCGACCGCATCGACGAGGCGCTGGCCGACGTCGGCGAGGCGCGCGGGCTGCTCGAACGGGGCATCGCGGTCAATTTCGGCGCGGTGGTCGACCTGGGCGCGATGGCCAAGCGGGCGCGCGTCGGCAGCGCGTTGACGGGCAGCGACCTGCTGGTGCTGGCCGAGCTGCTGCGCCTGAGCCGGCGCACCAAAAAGCTGTTCGAAACCGAGGCCATCCGCCTGCCGCGCCTGTCGCAGCGGGCCAACGTGCTGCTCGAACAGGTCGCGCTCGAGAAGGAAATATTCGCGCGGATCGAACGCGACGGCCGCGTCGCCGACAACGCCAGCCCCGAGCTGGCGCAACTGCGCGACCGTTACCGCGCGGTGCACACCCAGATTCACGCGGTGCTGGAAAAAATCATCGCCGCCCCCGAATACGAGGAGTTGCTGCAGGAAAAGCTGTTTTCGCTGCGCAACGGGCGCTTCGTCGTGCCGGTGCGCGTCGAGCGCCGCCACGCGGTGGACGGCATCGTCCACGACATCAGTCAGACCGGTCAGTCGCTGTTCATCGAACCGCGGCCGATCACCGAACTCAACAACCGCCTGCGAACCGCCGAACTGGAAATCGAACGCGAGATTTACCGCATTTTGCTAGAGCTGACCTACAAGGTCGGCGCGGTCATCGACGAGATCGAAACGGCGGTCGAAACGCTGACCGGCCTCGATCTGGTTTTCGCCAAGGCCCGCTATTCCCTGAAAATCGGCGCCCAACCGGTCGAGGTGTCGCGGAGCGGCGAAATCCACCTGCCGCGCCTGCGCCACCCGCTGCTCATCGAACAACTGGCCACCGTGATTCCCAACGACCTGCGCCTGGGCGTCGCCGGCACGCTGGTGCTGTCCGGGCCCAACACCGGCGGCAAAACGGTGCTGCTCAAGACCATCGGCCTGGCGGCGCTGATGCTGCGCGCCGGGCTCCATCTGCCCTGCGGTCCCGACGGCCGCCTGCCGGTTTTCAAGCGGTTGTTCGCGGTCATCGGCGACGAGCAATCGATAGAGCGCAACCTGTCGAGCTTTTCCAGCCACCTGCTCAACCTGAAAAACATCCTCGACGAGCTGGTGCCGCACAGCCTGGTGCTGATCGACGAGATCGGCGAGGGCACCGATCCGACGCAGGGCGTGGCGCTGGCGCGGGCGATTCTGGACGAGTTGCACCAGCACGGCGCGCGGACGATCGTCACCACGCACTTCGCCGAACTGATGGCCGAGGCGCAAGTCCGCGAGGGCTGGACCAACGCCGCCATGGCCTTCGACGAAGTCGCGATGACGCCGACCTACCACCTGCTCACCGGCATGCCCGGCCGCAGCAGCGCCTTCGCCATCGCCGAGCGCCTGGGCCTGCCGCGGGCGGTCGTCGCGCGCGCCCGGTCGCTCGCCGCCGGCACCGACACGCGGCTGGAGCAGGTCATCCGCCAGTTGGAGGAAGACCGGCAAAAATGGCGGACCCTGAGCGAACAGGCGGAAGAGGCCTGGAACAAGGCCGAGGCCGAGAAGAAGCGCCAGCAGGATTTGCTGGCGGAATTGCGGACCAAGAAAGACAAGCTGCTGGCGATCGAGCGCGAATCGCTCAAGGCGCAACTGGACGAGGCGCGCGAGGCGGTGCGGCAGGTCATCAAGGATTTGCAGGCCGGGCCGTCGTTCGCCGAGGCGGAAAGAACCCGCGAGCGGCTCAAGGAAATCGAACGGGAGCAGGAGCGGATTTTCCCCGCCCGGTCCGAGCCGGTGCCCGCCTTCCTGTTGCCGATCGCGGATTGGAGCGCGGTGCCCGCCGGGTCCGAGGTGGTGGTGCACAGCCTGGGCGAATCGGCGACCGTGTTGGAGCCGCCCGATGCCCACGGGCGCGTCCGCCTGCAGGTGCGCGACAAACGCCTGACGCTGCCTGCCGAGCAATGTTACATGAAGCGCGACCTCGTGCCCGAGCCGCCGGAACGCGAACCGGGCGGCGTGTCGGTCGTCGGCGCGGAGCCGGACGAATCGTTGATCCGCCTGGACCTGCGCGGCCAGACCGCCGACGACGCCCTGCTCGAAACCGAATGTTTCCTGGATCAGGCGATGCGGCTGCGGCTGCCGCAGGTCGCCATCATCCACGGCCACGGCACCGGCGTGCTCAAGCGAACCATCCGGGAGTATCTGCGTCGTTGTCCGTACGCCCGTTCCTGGCGCCCCGGCGAACGCGGCGAGGGCAGCGACGGCGTGACGATGGTCGAGTTGGATCTTTAACTACTCGATGTCCGTGGCGACGTAATCGCGGAACCGCCCCGTTTTTTCCAACAACATTTCAGTAATGCGCCGCAGGCCCTCGTACATCGAGGCCGTGTGTTGCATGTTCCGGCGCAGGGATTCCACCACCGAAAGGCCCTGGTAATCGAAGGCGGTATTCACGACGAGCAGTTCCTTGCCGCCGACCGCGGTCAGCAGATCGTCGTGGCGGGCCGCCAGCGTTTTCAGGCGCGCCTCGTCCTTTTCCAGCCGGGCGAGCAACTGGTCGATTTGCGCCGCCGGCCGGTTCGGGCGGTTGAGCAGGCGGAAGATTTCCGCGGTGCGGGCCAGGCCGTTTTTCGCGCAATGCTGCAATTCGCGCAGGTCGGCGGCGGTGCCGTCGAGCCGCTCCCGCAACGCCGCGCGATCGATCGGGGCGGGCCGATAGCAGACGTCCAGCCGCTCCTGGACCGGGAATTCCGCGCCCAGGAATTTTTCCGTGGCGACGGCGAAGGGCAGCGGTTCGGCGTCGCGGATGCGGGCGCCGCCCTCGGTGGCGTTGATGACCCGGACCCCGCGGGCGACGATCGCCGGCAGGTGTTTCTCGTACCACAGCAGGTAGTTGTACAGGTTGATTTTGGTGAGCACCCGGCCGCCGTAGTAGCCTTCGACCTGCAGGTATTCGTCGGCGTCGGGCCCCTGGCCGGCGGCGAGGTTTTGCATGGCGCCGGAATCCAGGCTGAAGTCGCCGATCCGCGAGACGCCGGCGGCGTGGCTCTGGCCCGCTTCGCCGAACGCCAGATCCTGGCCGACGATGACGATCGGGTTGCAGCCCAGGCGCACGGCGAGCGAAAACGCGGCGATCGACACCGAGCCGCTGAAATCGAGCACCGCGTCAGGCTGGCCGATGAGGCCGAGCAGCCAGTTCGCGTCGGGCATGTCGTTGCCGAAATAAAAAATCCCCTTGGCCGGAAGATCCCACAGGCGGCGGTGGCATTTGACGAGCAAAGCCAGATAGGCCCGGGCGGTCTCCGGCGCGTCCGCGAACTGCGGGGTGATGTCGTTGGACTCGACGGCCAGGGTGAGGTCGGGGATCGCGCCGGCCGCCGTGCATTTGCGCAGCGCCGTGCCGACGCTCAGGATGACGCCGCGGTTTTGCCAGCGCGCCAGGCAGGCGGAATTTTTATCGAGGCTCGGCCCGGCCGAGACGACGACCGCCGGCCGGCCCGCCAGGGCGCCGTCGAGCCGGGCGAGCGGCGCGTGCCGCGAATAGGCCGGGAAGTTGTCGATCAGGTTGTCGAACCACTCGATCTGCCGTTTCAGGTTTGTGGCGGTAATGATTTTTTGGTCCTGCTTCATCGTTTCGATGCGGCGCCGCAAGGGTTCCAATTGATCGGCGTAGAGTTGCCGGATGGGCGGCAGCAGGTACAGGCCCAGGTTGGGCTGCAGCTTCACGCCGTATTCGAATTGAAAAAACAGCTTGTCCACCGCGTCGACCACGGTCAGCCGGTGGTCGGCCAGCGCCGCGGCGCAGTCGACGGCGCCCAGGGCGGCGCGCAGCACCGCCGGTCGCGGTTCGATCACGAACACCTTGCCGTTGATTTTTCGCCACAGGCCGAGCGCCAGATAGCCCAGTTCAAAACCCAGCACCAGCACCACGCGGCGGGGCGAGCCGCCGGCCGGCTCCTGTTCCAGCAAAGCCGCGACGTCGCGCGCCGGCTCGTAACGCGAGAGGATCGAGCGGCCGTCGATCGAGAGCGTCGGTTCGCCGTTGCGGGCGAGGGTGACGCTGACCGCCGCGTCGGCGGCCGTCTCGCGCAGGATTTGGGTCAGGCGGCGATCCCGCGTCTCCAAAGCCGCCAGATTTTTTTCCAGCAAGGCCGGGTCGAACCGTTCGGCGGTCGTCACGAAAAGCGAACTCCGTTGCGCAGGACGCCCATGACCCACAGGTGATAGGCGCTGGTTTCTTCCTCGCCTTCCCATTGCACCTGGTGCAGGCCGAGCAGCACGCCGTCGCCGCCGCGCACCAGGACGGAGCTTTCCTCGAAATCGCCCAGCGCGGGCAACGTTTCGACGATCTCCCCCGGTTCGCCGGGCCGCGGCGGCAGGTCGTCGCGCAGGTCGGCTTTCCAGATGGTGAGGCGGCGGTCGCGCCAGAAGGTGTAGGCGCCGGAATAGGGCGCGGTCAAGCCGCGGATCGAATTGTAAATGACCTCGGCCGGCTGCCGCCAATCGAGGCGGTCGTCGGCGTCCTGGCGCAGCGGCCAGCAGGTGGCGCGCGATTCATCCTGCGGCCGGCGCGGCAGCGACCGGTTGATCATCCGGGGCAGGGCTTCCTCCATCTGCTCGATTTCCAATTTGAGGATGCGGTTGTAGAGCGAAGCGGCGTCGTCTTCCCGCGAGACGAAGAAGGACCGCTGGTCGGCCAGGTCGCCGGCATTGGCCTGTTCGGTCAGCCATTGCAGGCTGATGGCGCTTTCGGTCAATCCTTTGATCAGCGTCCAGCGCAACGGCGAATGGCCGCGCCCTTCCGGCAGGCGGGTCGGGTACAGGCCGAGCGCGCCGCTTTTCGGCACGGCCAGCAATTCCGGGCCGAATTCCTGGTTCCAACCCAGGACGCACAGGTAGTCGGGAGCGGCCGCCCGGATCGCTTCGACGACCTTGGCGTCGTTGATGTCGGCGGTGTGCAGGAAAGGGATGTCGTTGGCCAGGCAGAGCTTTTTCAGAGGGTCGGCCTCGCGCGATTTCATCCCGGCGGCTTTCCGGCCGATGACCAGCACCGGCGGCGCCTCGCGTTCGAGCAACTCCGCCAGGAGGCGGCGGGTGTGCTCGAAACCGCCGATGAACACGATGCGCAGGCCGCGCTTGGGCAGTTGCAGGGCGAAGGGCAGTTCGAGCCCGTCGGCGGCGGCGAAAAAGCCGGCCATTTGCAGGGCGGGCATGGTTTCGGGTCTCGGCCGGCGGGCGACGATCCGCTCGAGTTCCCAGTGATGCAGCGCCTGGCGGGCGCCGTGCGCGGCCAGCAAGGCGCCGAGTTCCGGGTTCTTGCCGCTGAGCCGGGCGACGCCGCGCTGGTCGACGACGAAGGCGCCTTCGTCCTCGTTCCACTTGCCGCGCACCGTCAGTCGGTCGTCTTGCCATTCGGTGCAGAGGGTAATATCTGTAAGCAATAAGGGTTTCATCGGATCGCCGTTCCGCGCCCCGCGGCGCTGAATAATAATGCCGTTGTGACCCTGCGTCGCCGGCTCACGGGCGCCGGCCGGAATGCCACGGATTTTAACGGAAATTTGCCTCGGGTGAAACCATGACCAAACCCAAAAAGAAACCGGTGGTGGGCGCGGTGATCCAGGCCCGCCTGGGTTCTTCGCGGCTGCCGGGAAAAGTGCTGCTGCCGCTGGCCGGCAAGCCGGTCCTGGCGCACGTGGTCGAGCGCTTGCGCCGGTGCCGCCGGCTGGATCGCATCGTCGTGGCGACCAGCACCGCGCCGGAAGACGCGCGCTTGTTGAAATTGGCCGACGAGCTGGGCGTCGATTCGTTCGCCGGCAGCGAAAACGACGTGCTGGCGCGCTTTCTCGGCGCCGCCGACCGCTTCGGCCTGGACATCGTCGTGCGCATCTGCAGCGATTCCCCGCTGCTCGACTGGGTGTTCATCGACGAGATGATCGAGCGCCTCGCGGCGGGCCGCGCGGATTACTCGATCTGCGACGAGAGTCTGCGCCACGGTTGCGAGGGCTTCGAGACGGTCACGGCGGCCGCCTTGCGCCGGGTCGCCGCGCTCACCGACGACGCCGTCAACCACGAGCACGTCACCTGGTACATCCGCCGACATCCGGACGAGTTCCGGATCTGGCATCACCCGGTGCCGCGGGAAATGCGGGGCCCGTACCGGATGAGCATGGACGTCGCCGCCGATTACGAATTCATGCGCCGCATCTACGAGGCGCTGTACCGCCCCGGCAACCCCATCGACCTGCGCGCCGCCCTGCGCTGGCTCAAGCGGCATCCGGAGGTGATGGCCCACAACGCCCACGTTCGGCAAAAACCGGCCGAGGACGCGACCCGGCGGATGTTGTTCATTCTCGGCGGCGGCATCGCGACCGGCCGGCGCAAAGCGCGCCTCGCCGCCGTGACCGCGCAGTTGGCCGAAAACCACCACGTCGTGCTGACCCTCGCCGCGCCGGCGCCGCTCGCCGCCCTGGCGGATTTCGGCGCGCGCGGCTACCGGCTGCTGGAACTGCCGGCGAAGTTCCGGCTGACGCGGGCCGTGGTGAGCGAACTGGCGGAGCGCTGCCGGGCGCGCCTGCTGGTGTACGACGAAGCCCTCCCGGTCGGCGAAAATCTGGTCGCCTGGCTGGCCGGCCAGGGGATCACCGCGCTGCCGCTCGCGACGCGGATCGACCGGTTGGCGAAACTGGCACGCGCGGCGGCTCAAAAGTGAAATCCGGCGCTGGAATAATAGTGAACGGTCAGCGCCGTCAGTAACGGCACCGCCCAGCGGTCGTAGGGTTGCGGCGTGTAGAGTTGGGTGACCGTGGCCACGGCGGTCGCCAGGAGGGCGCCGAAGAAGGACCAGGGCCCGAACCAGACGCCGGGTATTTGCGCGAAACCGTAAATCACGGCGAACAGCAGGAGCAGGCTGGCGACGGCCATCCCGGCGATGCCTTCGAAGGTCCGGTTCCGCAACTCGCGGTCGCGAAACCGCTGGTGGCCCCAATAGCGGCCGACGATCGCCGCCGTCCCCCGCGCCGTCGTCTGGACCAGAACCCCCGAAATCAGAATGAATTGGTAGCCCGGCCACCAGAACAGCAGTGCCAGGACCAGGGCGGGCCACAGGGTGCCCAGCGGCGGTTCCTCGTTTTCGCCGTCCGCGAGCAGCGGTTTCATCCAGGGGTGCCGGCGGGCGCGATAATTCACGTACATCAGCAAGAGCGGCGCGAACCACATCGCGGGCCAGAGGGCGATCCAGTAAAAGGCGATGATCACCCAGCCGCCCGCGACCACCTGCAGGATGCGCCGGGCCAGCCAGGGGGAAATTCGCGACGAACGGCGTAGGAGGCGCGCGCCGGCAAGGGCCGCCAGGCCGTAGAAAACGCAGAGCATCACGCCGACGGCGTTCCGGGCCGTTCCCGTGGTGGCGAAGAGAATCGCGGTTTTGAGCAAACCGAGCCAACCGGCGTCGGGCGACACGAGTCTATTACCTCCCGGCTGCGAATCGATTCTTGGTATACCAGAAATTAAAGAAAATTGCCGTGCGGTTTTTCCGGGTTGGCCAGGTAGGCGAACAGGTCGTTGTAATGGTCGTAGCGCATGTACGAAGTGTGCCCGACGCAAATCCGTTTGCAGTGGCCGGCCGTGATCTTGCGCAGGATTTGCCGTCGCTCCTTGCCGTGCCAGAGCTCCGGCAGGCTTTTTTCGTAGATGCTGCCGAAACAATACTGCTTGTTGCCGCGCGTCGAGCAGCAGGCGTACAAGCCGCCGTCCGCGCCGAGGATCCCCACCAGGTGGTGGCCCAAGCACAGCTCGTAGGGCTTGGCGTGGATGCCCTTCGAGAAATTGTAGATGCGGAAGCCCATCACGGTGAAATTCTCATCCTCGTATTGCCGCCGGGCGAACAGGTAGTTGGCGTCGATGCTCATGTAGAGTTCGGTGTCGAACATCTCCTCGGTGGCGACGACCCGTTTGAAGGCGATGTACCGGCAGCCGGCTTCCTTGGCCCGCTTGGCCGCGATGGCCATTTCGTGGAAGGTGGACGGGTGGATGATGTAGATGATGCCGGTGTACAGATCCTTGGCGACCGCGTTGATCCCTTCCTGGATTTTGGCGAAGGCGTTCGGATTGACCGGCCGGTGGGTCATGCGGTGCGTCTCGGCGCTGCCGGCGTCGAGCGAAATCCGCAACCACGAACAGGTTTCCAGGATCACGTCGCGAAAATCGATCACCCGCTCGCCGTTGGTGATGATGCCGACGTCCAGGCCGATTTTTTTCGCGTGGCGCAGCAAATCGGCGATGTACGGATAGACCAGCGGTTCGCCGCCGCCCTTGATCACCAGGCTCCGGACGCCCATCTCCTTGGCGTCGGAGATGATCTTTAACGCGACGTCCCGGGGCAGAAAAACGCCGCGATTTTCCTCGCGGTGGTGGTAGTCGATGCACCAGACGCAATTGTGGTTGCACGAATTGGTCGGGTCCATTTCCAGCGTGACCGGCGGCGGCAGTTCGCCGCGCAGCACCGCCTGGATGCGATCGATGTGATTGATGATCTTGAATTCGGAGAATTCCCGCACCGGTCACTCCTCTTGTTCCGATTGTTTCGGTCGAAAAGGTCCCGGAACATTAGCTCTTTCGATAAGATAGGGTAGAAAAGGCCGCCGATCAATGGGCGGGCGCCGGTTGTTGCGAACCGGTCGGGATAATTGGCTCAGGCAGCGGCCGGCGGATGGCCGCTGAATCGTCGCCGCGGCTACTTCAATTTGTTGAAAATCCGCTGATTTTCCTCGGCGTCGCGGCGCAGTTCCTCGTGCCAGTCGCGCTTGAAGCGGGGAGCGGCGCGAAAATCCTCGTAAAGTTGCCGGCCCAGTTCCGATTTGCTGACGCCCTCGGGCGCGACGCGGATGTCGATCTGCGCCATCGCCAGGTCGAAGTCGGTGGACATCACGGTTTCGGCGTCCAGTTCGTAGGCCTTGAGGGCTTCGTTGATCCGGTCCGGCGAACTGCGGAACCGCCGCGCCAAGTCGTGGATGTTTTGCGGCCGGAACTGGTTGTCGGCGGTGATGCCCAGGTGATAGGCCATGAACAATTGGCACGGGTCGATGCCGTCGATCAGCTTGTAATCGCGGCGCGGCGGATAGTACAGTTCGCGCGGTTTGGCCGGCGCGGCCGATCTGCCGTCCGAAAGGCTCATCGCTTCCTTGTCGTAATACTCGTCGGGCAGTTTGCGACCCGACGGCGTGGGGGCCTGCGGTTGCGGTTCCCGGCGATCGAACGGATCGGCGGCTTTGGGTTCCTGTTTCTTGCGGCGCAGGATGACGTCGGGCTGTTTGTAGGATTTCATCATCGGTTCTCTTTTTTTTCGGGCGATTGGCCGGCCGGGGTCATTCGCCGAGGGTGCGGCGGATCGCGCGCATCGTTTTCTCCCAATCCTCGCCCATTCGCGCAGTGATAAAAACGGCCAACAGACTGTCGAATAATTGAATGCCGGTTTCCAGCAGGTGCAGGCGCTCGAAAAAGACCGCGTCGCGCTCGGCGGCCGGATCGGTGGTTTCGTCCTTTTCGATCCGCACGCCGGGGCACTTGTACGAGGCGAAGGCGAACGACTCGGCCTTGAGGGTCAGTTTCCAGGCCAGCTCGCCCTTTTCGAAGTGCAGCGTGGCCTCGGTCGGCTGCTTGCCGACCTGCGCCGCCTTGCGCGCCTCGGCGAAGTCCTTCAGGTGGCCGGTGAAGGCGCTTTTACGCACGCCGTGCTCGTCCTCGTCCTGAAACACCAGCCGATCGTTCACGTAGGCGATGAACGCGTCGCCGGCCGCGGCCGGGCCGGGCTGGCCGACCTCGTACGCCGAGTCGGAATGGCGGGTGCGGTGCATCAGCCAGAGGAGCAGGTCGTTGCCGATCCAGCGATTGGCTTTGAGCTGGGTGGCCACGTCCTGATCGAACGCCGGATTGGCCTCGTCGAGGGCGCGGTGCAGTTTCTTGTCGGCGACCCGCTTGGCGCGGGCGGCCGGATGCAGCGCGGTCAGCGTCAGGCCGGGAAAGGTCTTGGCGAATTCGTCCTGAATCAGATCCATCGACTTGGCCGCGGTCGTCGTCGCCGTGACGAGGCCGCGCTCCAGATTCCACACCAGGTCGATCGTCGTCGGGGTGGGCAGGGTGCGCGCCCGCAGTTCGAAGGTCACCCGGTCGCGGATTTCCAGGCGCGCCTGTGTCGGCACGCGCTGCTGGCCGGGGTGCGCCTGCAGCCATTGTTCGCATTCGCGGGCGAACAGGCGGCGCAATAAAAAGGCCGGCGGCTTGCGGCGGTCGCGGCGGAGGGTCGCCACGAGGTAGTGGTCGCGCAGAAACGAGTAGTGATTGCCGAAGTCGGCGCTCAGGTTGTCGTCGAGGGTCACCCAGCCCTGCGATTCCTCGTCGGTGGTCTCGTCGATGGCGCGGAAGCAGAACCGCGACAGGCCGTGCTCGGCCCAGACGGCGAAATCCTTTTGCGGCGGTTTGCCGTTGACCGCGAATTGCGCGACGCTGACGGTGTTGGCTAGCAGACCCATGTTTTTCGGCTCCTTCGAACGGGCTTGTTTAGTACACCAATCGCTTTTCGGCGGCAACCAGGTTGACACGAATCCGCTTTTTGAATATTGTGCATATGCACATAATAAGGTGGCGCCATGACCGGCCGCCCGAAAAAACCGCGCTTCTGTCGCTGTCCCTACGGCGGGCGCGCGTTCAAACCGACGCGTATCCCCATGTTCGAACTGGAAAAAATCCGGTTGAGCCGGGACGAGCTGGAGGTTTTGCGGCTTTGCGACCTGCAAGGGATGACGCAGGAGCAGGCCGGGCGGGAGATGGGCGTTTCGCGCGGGACGGTACAGCGGCTGGCGGCCGCCGCCCGGTCCAAGGTGGCGCGGGCGCTGGTCGAGGGATGCGCGCTGCTGCTGGGGGACGAGATCCCCGCAACCGAGGAGCAACCATGAACATCTGCATTCCGATCGAAAACGATCAAGGTCTCGACAGTCACGTCTACGGTCACTTCGGCTCGGCGCCGTTGTTTCTGGTGATCGATACCGAAACGGGCGCTTGCCGGACCATCGCCAACGCCAACCGCGTTCACGGGCACGGCATGTGCCAGCCGGTCGCGGCCCTGGGCGGCGAAAAAGTAGACGGCATCGTCGTGGGCGGCATCGGCCTGGGCGCGCTGACCAAGCTCAACGCGGCCGGCTACCGGGTTTTTCAAGCCAACCATGCCACGGCCAAGGAAACCATTGAGGCGTTTCGCGGCGGCAAGTTGGCGGTCGTTTCCGCCGACCATGCCTGTCAGGGCGGGCATCACGGTCAGGGCGGTTGCCACTGAAACCACGCCGTTCGCCCGCGGGGCGGACAAGCGGAAAGATAAAAACATGCCGTTATACGAATATCATTGCGTAGCCTGCGGCCGGCGGTTCGAGCAGCTGCAACCGGCCGCCGCGAGTCCAGCGCCGGCTTGTCCCGACTGCGGCCGGCCGACCGAAAAACTCCTGTCGGCGCCCGGCGCTCTTCAAATCAAGGAAGGCGGGCATCCCGCCGGCGGGCAACCCTGTTGCGGCGCCGCCGGGCCGTGCGATCACCCGAAGCGCTGTTGCGAGCAATGAAGCAGCGAACCGACAAGCCGCGGCCGGTGATCGACGCGGGCCGTTGCGACAACTGCGGGATCTGTGTCGAGGGCTGCCCCAGCCGGGCGATCCAGGAAACCTTCAACACCACCTGCGCCAAGTGCGTGAAGTATTGCCTGACCTACCAGGTGCCCTGCACGCCGCGGGCGTTGATCGTCAGGCCGGAGTTATGCACCGGCTGCGGGCGGTGCGTCGAGATTTGCCCCCGCGGAGCCATCGCCTGGGAAGAAGAAGGTTGAAGCCGGCCGCGGCCTACAGCGTGTAGGTGACGCCGGCGGTCAGCACCTCGACTTGCGCCTTGACCTCGGCGGCGATGCGCTGCAGGGAATGGTCGCAGGTGTCGTGCGCCGACAGCAAAATCCGTTCAGCGCCGGATTCGTTCAGCGACCGGATCGTGCGGTCCAGGTCGCGGTCGTCGATCCGTTCCCACCACCCCTTGCCGGTGCCGATGATCTGCTGAAATTCGATGCCCAGTTTCGCGCCGCGCGACTGGGTGATCGGGAAATGCAGCCCGCCGATGATCGCGTGAATCGGCTCGGCCGACAAGCGGCGCACCATTTGGATGATGACTTCGATGGTCGGATGGCCGCACCCGGTGACGATGACCAGGCCTTTCCCGGCAAGCCGGGCGATCACCGCCTGTTCCTCGGTGATGCCGGTGAAGCACAGCATCCGGGCCAGCGGGCCGGTCGAGGCGAAGCCCGTGGGGAGCGCGCGCGGCGCGTCGATCACCTCGGCCGTCAGGCCCGGCGTCGCGCAGGGAGCGGGCAGATAGCAGGGGAGATCCTGGGGCGGCGCGAATCCCGGCGGAATGAGCACCGACTTGCGCCGCACGGCCGTCAGTCCGCCCATGTGGTCTGGGTGCAGGTGGGAAATGAAAAGCGCTTGCCAGGCGGCGGGGTCGATCCCCAGGTTGGCGGCATTGTGGGCGAACGCCGGGCGCTCGGGACCGAAACCGACGTCCATGAGCATCACGCCCCGCTCGTGGCGCAACTGGTAGACGACCGCGGCGTCGCCGATAAAGCCGTCGGCGTGGCGATGGTCCACGATGACGGTCAACTCGAAGCGTTGCCGGGCGGGCAGCTCGAGCGGCGCGGCCTTTTCGAGCCGCGCGGCGTTCCTCGCCTCGGCCTCTTTCACCCCGGCGGTGAACTTCCGCGCTTGAATCGCCAGATAAGGAACCAAGGCGGGAGAAGTCGCCGCCAACAACGGCCACCAATAGGGAGCGATGCGGTATTTCATGGCGGCGATCGTAGCGTCCGGCGAGGGCTTTGAACAGGCCGCGGCCTCGCCCTCCTTCAAGTGTAAGAGCGGCTTAGCAGCCGCGATACAAACCCATGCCGTCTTTTCGTGCGCAAGCCGGAATCCACACCGCCGCTCACCAACCCATCACTACCAATGAGCTTTGAAAATTCTCTGATTTACAAGCCTTGACTTTGACAACGCATTGTAGTGTTATTTATCCATGTGCTGAGGAATGATCGAATCCTCGGTTGTGAGAAATTCCGACGGTAGTCGAAGGATGGAGTTAAATAATGCTCCTGAAACTCCAATTTCTATATACTGTCCCCGAAAATCCGGAAATCCATCGGAAATCCGGAAAGCAAAAAGCGGAGGGAGATAAGTAATGTGTCCCCGGAATTCGGAATTCCCAATATTTTATTGCCGAAATTGTTATTAATGTTATCTTGCTATTTGTAATTCGCGAAGGTCAGGCAAAAGTATTTCTCACTAAACTTAACCAGACCGGTTCGGTTGCTTGGGAGTATTTTGAAGAGGCGGAATTCAGTTCCGAGGATTTGTTGTTATGTGGTGATGGCCTATATTTCGTTCGTGAACAAAGTCTATCGCGTCTGACGAAAAATGGCGAATTATCCTGGCAGGACGAATATCCCTATCAATATGGAAACATGCTTTGCGATGAAAATGATCAGGTTTTGTTGTTGGTCACTACAGCGGGCGCACCTGCGACCGCGATACTTTATCGTTATTCGATCGATGGTGAAAGAGAAACCATCGGCGAATATTATCTTGGAGAATTTGAGGCGAATCCGGCCATCCTTTATCCACTATCCGAGGCAAATTATTCAATCCATGTCGAAAGTGAATATGAGATGTATGAACAAATATTGATAATTAATAAAATAAATGGGGAAGAAACGGGACGAATTGAAATCGAAACATCGTTGGGCGAAATGCTACCTTTTAAAATTGTGCGCTCCATGAATGACGATTCGATTATTGTCCTATTACAAGCGGGCTGGGGAAATACCTACCTACAAAGATATAAAACGGACGGAACGCTTCTCTGGGAAGAAAAGCTGGAAAATATTGCATTTCCGACCTTGAACGTAAGTGAAAACAATGAAATCGTTTTAGTGGCGGCGGAATCAAACGACGAGGAATATTTACAAGGCCTTTATGTTATTAGAAAAATATTAGTAATTAAAAATGATGAAAACGGAAAAGATATGTCCCAGAATGTAATTATTCCACTTTTTGGTGGCGACCAGTCCGCAATCGGTGAAGCGGATTTTATTATATTAGCTGGTGATAAGGTTGCTTTTATTGCTTCTTATTGTGCTGAACCATATTACCAAATATATCGTTCTATTATCTCTCAACGATTCACCATGGACGGCAAACAAGAAATGTATGGGATAATGGACACAAAATATTCCTATTTAAGCATGGAAGAAACCTATGTCGACGCCGCGAATAATCAATATGTGTTGAGCCAAGGGGGACCAACCGGAGGGGAAATCGGTAACGAGGATATTGTCTGCGGTAAGATCAATGAAATCGGCCAGATTCAATGGATATATCATTACGACTGTGGCGGTGGTCTGTTGGATCGTCCTTGGGGAATGGAAGTGGACGCTGAAGGCAGCGTCTACCTAGTGGGCGATGTGTGCCATGAGCAACCGGATATTTTCGACGATGATACAACCGTCGAGACCGACGAAGATAATGGCGACGAACCAGGCTGCGGCTGCTGATTCGTCCGCCTGCCGCCGTTTTCACATTCCACTTCCGCTCGGCATGGCCATCGATCCTAGCGGATCGAAGACCATGGCACCCCGAAAAGGATCGCACCCTTCGAGACGGACAAGGACCTCCTCAGACGGCGGTGAAAACCGGACACTTGTCAAATTTACGAAAACCTTTTCTTTTCCATTGGAAAACAAATGTCATTCAGCCTGCGGCAAGATCCACCCGACCGACTGGCGATGATGCGTCTACCTATAGCCCCGACTGGCGAGAAGCGAAATTCGTGCTATTAAGGGGCAAACTTCGCGGTCGGCCGCGGCGCGGCCGGTCGCCGGACGAGGGAGCATCAATGTTCGCCACCTACGATGAACTGCTGAATTACTGCACCACGAACCGCCTGGAAATGATCGACCTGAAGTACATCGATTTGTTCGGCCGCTGGCAGCACCTCACCATTCCGATCAAGCGCCTGTCGCCGGCGCTGTTCACGGACGGCGAGCCGTTCGACGGGTCGTCGGCGCCCGGTTACAAGAAGGTCGAGTCGGGCGACATGGTTATCGTGCCGGATATCCGGACGGCCGAGATCGACCCCTTCTGGAACTATCCGACCCTGAGCCTGATCTGCAACATCTGCGAGGCCGACACCAAGCAGTTGTTCGGCCGCGATCCGCGCGGCGTGGCCGACCGGGCCGAGCAATACCTGCGCGCGACGGGCATCGCCGATTGCAGCCTGTGGGGGCCGGAATTCGAGTTTTACATTTTCGATTCGGTCAACGTTCGCGAGGACATCAACACCAGCTTTTACATGATCGATTCGGTCGAGGCCGACTGGAACAGCGGCATGGAAGGGCAGAACCTCGGCCACAAAATCCCGCGCAAGGGCGGCTACCACGCGGTGCCGCCGCTCGACGCCATGTTCCAACTGCGCGCCGAAATGTCGATGACCCTCGAAAAGATGGGCATCCCGGTGCGCTACCACCACCACGAGGTCGGCGGCCCGGGCCAGTCGGAAATCGAAACGCTGCTCGACACCCTGACCCGCATGGGCGACAACGCCATGCGCACCAAGTACATCATCAAGAACATCGCCCAGCGCCACGGCAAGACGGTCACCTTCATGCCCAAGCCGCTGTTCAACGAAGCCGGCAGCGGCATGCACTTTCACCAGTACCTGGTCGACGCGGCGGGCCGCAACCTGTTCTACGACGAAAAGGGCTACGCGGGACTTTCGGAACTGGCGCGGCATTACATCGCCGGCCTGCTGCTTCACGGCCGGGCCCTGGTGGCGCTGACCAACGCCAGCACCAACAGCTACAAGCGGCTGGTGCCGGGTTTCGAAGCCCCGACGAAGCTCTTCTTCGGCCAGGCGAACCGTTCGGCGGCGGTGCGGATTCCCAAGTATGCCGCGAAGCCGGAGGACAAGCGGATCGAGTTTCGGCCGCCCGACGCGACGGGCAACCTGTATTTCGCGATGGCGGCGCAGCTCATGGCCGGCATCGACGGCATCCGCCGGCGCCTCGATCCGACCGAATTGGGCATGGGGCCTTACGACGTCAACGTGCGCGACATCCCCGCGGCCGAGCTGGCGAAGATCCAATCGGTGCCCGCGTCCTTGCAGGAAGCCTGCCTGGCCCTCGCGGCCGATCACGAGTTTTTGCTGGAAGGCGGGGTGTTCAATCGCGGGATCATCGACACGTGGATCGACCATAAGATCAATCACGAATACTACGCCGTGCGGAACCGCCCGCACCCCTACGAAATCAAGTTGTACTTCGACCTGTAGCGGTTTTTAGCAGCCGCACCCGCCGTCGTCGTTGTCGTCGTCACCGCTCGTCGAGCCGGCGTCGTCGTCATTGTCGTCATTGTCGTCATTGTCGTCATTGTCATCGTTGTCGTCGTTGTCGTCGTCATCGTCGGCGGTATCGTCGTCCGGTGGGGTCGCGTCGTCGTTGTCGTCGTCATCGGCGGGCGTGGTGTCGTCGTCGGTCGGCTCGGTCAACTCGTCGTCGCCGTAGGGGCCGTCGCCGGGCAGGATGCCGTAGTAAACTCCCAGCCAGTACCCGATGAGGTAATCCACCCCGTGCGCCGTGTGCGCGGGATCCTCGGGCGTGCTGCAGGATACGTGATACGGGCTGCGTTCCCACAGCACCGAATCCCAGCAGCGGTCGTCCACCTCGTGGGCGTCGAGGGTCTGCGGATCGATGTCGAAGCCGGTCAGTTCCTCGATCCAGGGGTATTGCTCCAGCAGATCGCTGGCCCAGACCGAAAACGGGTCGAGCGGCATTTCGCTGCAGGTGACTTCGCGCTGGTAATTCGGCGCTTCCCACATCACTTCCAGGCTGTGGCGGATGTCTTCAACCATGGCTTCCAGCTCGCCCGCGTCGCAGGTGCCCAGGCGCAGGCAGGCGGCGTAATAAACCGAGTCGAAAAACGGGTTGTGCCCGTCGTTCGACCACGTGCGGACGTTGACCTTCCAGATCTGAAACAGGTGCTCCATCCGCTCGCGATCGGGCCACAGCCGGAACATGTTCGGCACGTTGGAGTAGTTGTTGATGAAGGCGTAGTAATCGCTGTACCGGTTGAAAAAGGCGATGCTCGTCACCCACAGGAGGGTCTTGTTCTTTTCGTATTCCGAGTCGAGCAGATCCCAGAAATAGGGTTCGTCGATGACGTGCGCCGCCTGGATGAGAATCGAGAGCCGGATGTCGGGCAGGATTTCGGCCGCCGAGTAGACGCCGCCCCAGGGGTCGACGATTTTCCAGTTGTTGCTTTCCAGGGTGAGGATGACGTCGCGGAAATCCTCGCGGATCGTGTCGCGCATCGTCGCGTCGTCGACGCTGTCGTAGGCCCAGGTCAGGCCCCAGAACCAGGTGATGTACTTGTCGCGGACGTTCTTGCCGAGCCAGAAATCGCCGGCGTAATCGCCCGTGCCGAGATAGCGGGCGTCGCTGTCGAGCGATTCGACGTTCCACGGCGCCTCGTCGGGCGCGGCGTAGCGGGCCAGGTAGCCCGGATCGCCGGTGATGTCCTTCAGAATATGCATGTAATGGGCGATGCGCAGCACCTCGTCGCGCGCCTCGGTCTCGCCGGTGACCTGGTAGCGGATCGCCTGCGTGACCAGGTAGGTGCCGGTCCAGTCGCCGCTGTCGCCGCTGCCCCAGGTGCGCAGGATTTCGGTGCGGGTTTCGTCGGTGAACAGCACGTCCGAAACGCCGCCCAGGCCGGTCGAATGCCATTCGCGCAGGAAGGCGGTGTAATCGGCGGCTTTCTGGTGCAGGTACGGGTCGAAATCGCGGGCCGCCGCCGGAACGGCGAGCAGGGCCAGCAAGAGCAGCAAACAAGTCGCGAGGCGCATGCGGGTTTCCTTGTTGGTGGTTGGCCGGGACTCAATGCACCCAGCGAGCATACCAGTAGGCGTAACGGAAATCGACGCCGGGCAACAACGCGTTGCCGCTGCCGCCGCCGTTCGGGCAATACGGATTCGAGCGCCAGTGGTAATTGCTCACCGGCCGCACCTCCTGCGGGATCGGCTCCTTGCAGATCAGGTCGTCGTTGCGGCCTTTGTAGCCCAGCACCGTGACGACGTCGCCGTTTTCCAGCGTGCAGGTGCCGGCGGCGATTTCGTCCTCGTCGCAGTTGATGATGCTGGTATCCCAGTAGGGCGGTTCGTGGAAGGCGTAGAGGGTTGCCACGCCACGGTCGACGGCGTCGAGGTCGGGCGCCTGGATCATGGAACCGTACGCCGAGGCGCCGGATTCGGCGGTCGCGTAAACGAAATCGAACAGCGAATAGGAATATTCCTCCGGCTGGCGTTGGAGCAGAAACGGCCCGTTGAAATACAGATGATTGCGCGTGGTATAGCGGATCTTGTCGCGCACGTGCGGATTGTCGAGGTACCGTTGCGCCAGCAAAGCGCCTTCCAGCGCCATGTTCACGGCGCTGAAATTGGTGATCAGGCCCAGGTTGACGCCGAGCTGCTGGTTCATCGCGATGCGGTCGAGTTCCCGTTCATCGATCAGCGTGTTGTAGAGGTAGTCCTCCAGCACGGGGTCTTCCGAGCAGTAGGTCAGCGCGGCGACGATGCCCAGGGACATCAGCGAATACATGCCGTCTTTGATCGGCAGCCAGGCGAAGTAATAGCGGTCGAAGGCGTTTTCATTGAGGTAGCCGTGGTAGGTGGTCCGGCCGTCGGCGTCGAAAATTTCCAGGTCGAAGGCGCCGCCGAGGCTGCCCGGGCCGCCGGTCCGCTCGACCATCAGTTGCCGGCCGATGTCGCTGGCGTGCTGCTGCAATCGGGTCTTGTCCGCCGCGGCGAAATTCTCGTCGTCGCGGATGACTTCCCAGAGCGCGCCGAACGCGGCGGCCCAGCCGATGAACTGGTCGCGGCTGCACGAATCCTCCCAGATGTAATTCGGGAAGGCGTGGTCGGCCGAGTTGTCCTCGCGCCAGGTGCCGTTGTTTTTCTCGGGCGGCAGCGGGTTGCCTTCCTCGTCGAACAGCGGCGTCGTTGCCTGGGTCTGATAAGGGCCGGGGATGTCGGTTCGGCAGAATCCGCGAGCGATGATGCCCGGCTCGCCGGTGATTTCCACCGCGACGAAAAGCTGCTCGAGGTCGCGCTGGAGAAACTCGCGCGCCCGTTCGATATCCTCGGGCGGATAATCCTGATCGCGCAGAACGCCGTACCGGAAGGCGTCGGCCGCGATGCCCACGCCGGCATACAGCCCGGCCACTTTTTGCGTGGCGGTGATGGCGTCCAGCGGATCCTTGCCGCTGAAGGCCGCGTAGTCCCAGGAATCGGAGTTCTGCAGGAAGTCGGCGATCTGCGCGCGGTCTTCTTCCTGGATCAGATCGACGTTGACGTCGGCGTTGACGCCGTTGCCGGCGCAGTTGAACAGCAAGTGCTGGCGGTCGAAGCGGTCGGCCTTGGCTTCGAGTTCGGCGTCGTAGCCTTCCTCGGCCGGTCCGGGCAATAGCGACGTGCCTTCATAGGGTGGCGTGTTGTCGTCGTTGTCGTTGTCGTCGTTATCATCGTCGTCGTTGTCATCATCATCGTCGTCATCATCATCGAGCGGCGAGGAGTCGTCGTCGTCATCGGCAATCCCGGCGTCGTCGTTGTCATCATCATCGCCGTTGTCGCAGGCAAGAAACGCGCTTACGCCGATGAGCAGAAGGATGAGTAAATAAAAGTAACCACGCCAGTCGGACCGGATCATGGCCTGCCTCCGGAGACAATTTTTAAGGAACGGCATCGAGCCGCGGTTTTGAACGCGCGTTCATTATGCGGGATCGATTCAGGGAGTCAACCGAAACGAGGCGACCCGATCGACTCGGTCGGATGAAAAAGTCGCGCGGATGGGTCGGATTCACTATCCGGAAAAGGGCGGCTAAGATGGATTCGGACCAGCGGGGGGAAATCGTGGATCCCACTCAACTGTTGCAGCGTTCGGTCGATCTGGCGCGCGAGAAGATGCTCGCCGGCGAGGGCGGCCCGTTTGGCGCGGTCATCGCCCGGCAGGGCGAAATCATCGCCGAGGGTTGGAACCGGGTCACTTCCGCGAACGACCCGACCGCGCACGCGGAAATCATGGCGATTCGGCTGGCCTGTGAAAAGCTGGGTTCCTTCTCCCTGGCCGGTTGCGAGATTTATGCTTCCTGCGAGCCGTGTCCGATGTGTCTGGCCGCCATTTACTGGGCGCGGCTCGAGCGGGTCACCTTCGCCGCGACTCGCGAACAAGCGGCCCGGGTGGGTTTCGACGACGCGCGGCTTTACCGCGAATTGCGTCTGCCGCTGGAATTGCGGGAGGTAGCCATGGCACACCTGTCATTGCCCGCGGCCGACGCCGTTTTCGAACTATGGGAAAACAAAACGGATAAAATTCCCTATTGATCGACCGCATCGCCGGAAAAGGCGGCCGGTTTCAACGGTTATTCGGGTAAAAGCGCCGGTCCCGCGATGTCATCCCTGATTTTTTGCGGCCGGCGGAAGGCTGGTTTGCTGGATAGATACCGGTGGCACGAGCCGTTGATCGGGTCGAATCCGCTAGGATTGTCTTCTGAGGCCGAAATGAAATAAACGGTTCGCGTCCCTCGCTTCTGGATTCGAAAAGAACGGAAATCTGACCCTCTTTCAAAAATTCCTCGACTTTTCGCCGTGGCGACGGTTTCCCTTCATTTGAGAATCAATTGTATTTACGACGTATTGTCGATGCAGATAACCATGGCACGAATCTTGCCATTAGAAAAACCATCCTTTGCTTCCTTGAGGTGTTTTCGGATCTGCCGCGGCTGAAGGGAGGTAACTATGGCCATGAAAGATCGTTTTTTCGGATTCCGTTTAATTTGGGTTCTGAGTGTCGCCGTCTTGCTGCTATTTCCGTTCGGCGGTTGCGAGGATAGCGCAGGCGGCTCCGGCAGTTCGGCCGGCGGCCGATACGATGACGATGACGCCGCGGACATGGATGACGACACCTGGGCCGGCGACGACACGGCCGACGACGATGCCGGCAGCGCGGATGACGACGGCGCCGCGGACGACGATACTCCCGTACCACCGGAAGAAGACATGGAACCCGGGACGTATCCGCAGGTCTGCCAGGGAGCGGTCTATGTGCTGGCCTCCGATTACGATTTCGTCAGCCGGATTGACGCCGAGACCTTGGAAATCAAGACCATCACCGTGGGGCGCGAGCCGAAAATTCTGACCGCCACGCCGGATTGTTCCCAGCTTTTAACCCTGAATGCCAAGGACGACTCGGTCAGCATCATTTCGTTGCCGGGCAACGAGGTGCAAACCCTGGACATTCGCCCCGGCTTGAATTCGCTCGCGGTATCCCCGTCCGGGAATTACGCCTTGGCCTATTATTCGTTCACCGATGACGGCCAGGATTATCAGGGATACGGCGAAATTTCGATCGTCGATTTGCGGGACCGGACGGTTCGGTCGCTGGCCGTGGGATTTCCGCCGGATAGCGTGCTTTACACCAACGACGAACGCGCCCTGCTGGTTTCGACCACCATTCTGGGCCTGGTTCGCCTGACCGACGGCCATTTCGAAACCCTGCCGACCGGCCTGGACATCGACGCCGGCCAGCGGATTCGCAAGGCGGCGGTGTCTGCCGATTCGAGCTACGCCTTCATCCTGGCCGAGGCCGCCACGGACTTGCTGAGCATCGATTTGTCCTCGCTGGAAATCGAGGAATTGGAACTCGGCTGTTATCCGACCGACATGGACGTGGCGGCGGAGGGCGACATCACCCTGTTGCTCTGCCGCGGCACGGGACAGATTCTGGTGCTCGACAACGGCGACCTGTCGCTGGACGCCTACGAAACCGACGAAGTCGTCGGCTCGGGGGAATTGACCGCCGACGGCCGACAGGCGGTGCTTTTCACCAATTCCGAGTCGATTGAACGGGTGCATTTGTTTTCGCCGGCGGACGGCAAGTTGACCACCTACTACACGGTCAAACCGTTGGTCGGCGCGGCGATCGCGCCGGACGACCGCACGGCGGTGCTCTTTCACGAGGGCGGTGACGGCCAGCCGCTCGACGATTTCGACCAGTATTTCGACGGCCAGGAAGCCATCTCGATCTTCAATCTGAAAAACGGCCTGATCAATCCGGTGGAAACGGCGGTCCGCGCGACGACGGTCTCGTTCGGCAGCGACGGCCATTACGCGGTAGTGCCGCAGCCGAATCGGCAAAAATTGCTGTTGCTCGATTTGCAACGGGGATTGGTTGACGTGCTGGCCACGCCGAGTCTGCCGCTCGACGCGGGCCTGATCGATGATCTGGCCCTGGTCTATGTGCTGCAGGATCACCCGCTGGGCCGGATCAGCTTTTTCGACACCCAAACCCTGGCGGTACGGACGGTGACCGGTTTTCTGCTCAACGGCCAGATCGGCGAATAAAGGAGGTTGCCATGAAAAGCGCTAGGATCTACGGCTGGCTGCTGGCCCTGGCAGCCCTGTTTTTCATCACCGGTTGCGATCAACTTGCCGATTGGTTCGGCGACGATGACGACGACAACGACGACGACAAGGCGCCGTTCCGCTATCTGTCGGATTTCGACCTCGGCGCGCGGTTGGGCGCGGTCGATCCCTATGATGGTTCGTTGGACCTCATCGATCCGCTGACGCTCGACCGATATTCCATACCGACCTCGCCGGGTTTCAGCGCGCTGGCGTTGACTCCCGCCGGCGACCTGGTGGCGATGCTCGACGGCGAGGCGAACCTGGTGCGGATCGTCGATCCCGTCGCCGGCCGGGTGGAGGGTGAAATCGCCATCGGCGAGGGCGTGAACGCGCTGCGCGTTTCGCCGGCCGGCGATTACCTGCTCGGTTTTTACGATCCGAGCGCGGGCGAGGTCGATTTCGGCGACAGCGGGGTGATCAACTACTACGAATTGGACGTGATCGATCTGGTGGCGTTGACCGCTCGGCCGATCCTCATCGATTTTTCCCCGTCGCAAGTCGTGTTCGCGCCGAGCGGCCGGCAGTGCCTGTTGGGTTCGGACCATCGCCTGGTCTGGCTCGATCTGGAATCCGGGGCGAAGGTCACGTATCCGCTTACCCTCGATCCGACCGAGTCGCGCGAACCGCGCGATATCGCCATCAGCCCCGACGGTTCCACGGCGCTGGTCCTGGTAAACGGCACCGACGATATTTTCGTCCTCGATCTCGTCAATCCGACCATCAACATTTTGAATCTGTCCGGGCAAGCCGAGTCCGTCACCTTCTTGCCCGATAGCCGCGTGGCGCTGTTGCCGGTGCCCGACACCGGCCGGCTCGGCATCATCGACCTGGACGCCGCGATGCCCGCCGAAATCAGTCTGGGCGAAACGGCCTCGCGGTTGCGGCTCAACCCGGATGGAACTCAGGTCGTCCTCTATCGCGAGGGCGGCGATCAACTGATTTTTTACGATCCCGCGATGGAAGAAGTGTCGGCTTTGCCCCTGAACGTGCTCATCGAATCCGAGGAAGGCCGCCCGTCGGTCGCTTATTCACCGGATGGCCGGCGGATTCTGGTCGTCGGTCAATACGGTTCGGGACCGTCGGGCAAGCTGGACATGGATCTGGTTGATCTGAAAAAGAGCATCGCTTTTCCGATCGGTTTGGATGCGAGCTGGATCGACTATGCCTTTACGCCCGACAGCGCCCGCGTTGGTGTGCTGCTCGGCGAACGAAATAAATTCATCCGCTTGGATCTGAACTCGCTTCAGCCCGTCTGGTGGGAAATCGCCGCCGCCGCTCGCGAATTGCACTACCTGTCCGAATTGGGGATTTTTGCCGTTCAGCACCACGATCGACACGGCAAAATCACCTTCATCGGCGACCAGGGAAGCGATTTGTATAAAATAAAACGGGGATTTTTCGACGACTGACCGGCAACGGACCGAATCGCGGGGGGATGATGAGAATCATTCCCCCGTTTTTCCCCTGTAACGGCCTTTCGCAAACGGATACAATCGGTTAAACATTCCTTCGATTTTGACCGGAGGAGCCGACCATGCGCCGTTTGTTGTTCATCCTGTTGCCGATTTTGTTGCTCGTCCTTTCGCTCGCCGCCTGCGACAACGATGATGATGATAATGACGATTCCACCGTCGTGGCAGATGACGATACCGGCGTCGACGATGATGACGACGATGACGATGATGACGACGATGATGACGACGATGACGACGATGACGACAACGACGATAATGACGACAACGACGACAACGACGATAACGATGACAACGATGACAACGACGACGTTTCGCCCGAGTGTCCCGACGCGGACGAGGACGGATATACCGACGAAAATTGCGGCGGGCTCGACTGCAACGACGCCGATCCGGCGATCAATCCTGACGCCTACGACATCTGCGGCGACAACATCGACAACAACTGCGACGACATCGTCGACAACCCGGACGATCCCGTCGTCGAATTGCCGGAGTTCATCCTCGGCATCAGTTCGGGCGGCAGCTTCACCACGTACCTGCCCGGCTTGGGAATGACCTGGGTGCGCATCACCATTTCCTGGAAGTGGGTCCAGGCGGAAGTCACCGATCCCGACCTGACCATGGCCGACATCGAGGCGAATCCCGGCCTCATCGACGATTTCATCGCCGCGATCGACTGGACCTCGATCGACAACTATGTGCGTGGCCTGCAAGCCGCCGGGCTCGACCCGATCCCGCTGGTCGGCCACGGCTACAGCAATACGCTGCCGGCTATCGAAGGCGAACTGGCGACGCCCGACCGCCTGGGCACCGAGCATTATCTGGCGCTGCAATACCGCTGGGTGCGCGCCCTGGTCGAGCGCTACGACGGCGACGGTTACCTCGACGCCGACAACATCGTCGTCAAGATCTGGCAGACCGAAAACGAGCTCAACCAGGCCATGCTGACCGCAGTCTGGGGCTGGCGCGATCCGCAGTGGCTCGACGCGCTGACCTCGGCCTGGGCCGATTGGGATTTCTGCACGACGCTCCTGTCCACGCTGTACGACGCGGTGCACGACGCCGACCCGGAGGCGATCACCGTCCAGAATCTGCACACCGACGTGCCGCCCGAAATTTCGCACTTGTTGTTCCAGCCGTCGTGGACCGAGGCGGCCACGCAATGGCGCGATTACATGGATCTCGTCGGCTTCGACGCTTATCCGAATTATTACCTGGCCGAGCCGGTGATGGGCGATCAGATCGGCGCGCGCGTCACGCAGCTCGACGAGGCCGCGTGCGGCAAGCCGGTCATCGCGATGGAAATCGGCTACCCATCCGGCCCGGAGGAACTGGGCTTCACCTGGGACAACCAGGCGCAGTTCATCGACGACGCGTTCCATTCGGCTTACGAAGCCGGGGCCGTGGGCTATCTGCATTTCGGGTTGAACAGCGACGACACCCACAGCGTGGAAATCACGCCCGAGGACATCGCCAACCTGGAACTGGTCAGCGGGCTTTATCTGAATGAATCGTGGCTGCAGCTCATGCTCTGGGCGGCCGGCAACCTCGATTACATCAACAATCACTTCATCGACGTGTTGCAGTCGGTCGAGGAATATTGGGGCGTGATCTACAACGTCGGCCCGGTCTACAAGCCGGGTTATACGACGCTGCAGAATATCGCGACCGAGGTTTACGGACCGAAGGAATGAATCATCCAGGGGCTCCCGCCCCCGGCTACGACCATCGCCTAAATGGGCGATGCTGTGCCACCCGCATCGCGGGTTCCGGAAAAGCCTGTCACTGACAGGCGGCCGATCGCCTTCGCGATCCTAGCCAAGGGCGGAAGCCCCTGGATCTCTTTCGACTACTTCGCGACCCCAAACCGCAAATACTGCACCCAGCCGGTAATCGTCACGTCCACCGCGCCGTCGGCGGTGTCGCCGCTCGCCAGCGGGTCGCCGTTCTGGTCGTACAGTCCCCAATCGCCGGTCGCGCCGGAAGGCAGGGGCACGCTGACCGGAAATTCGTGTTCGAGCATCGTCTGGTCGTGCCAGAGGCCGAGTGTCCACGTGCCGTCGTCGGCGGCGAAGGCAAGGGCGTGCAAATCGCCGTCCCACGCCAGCGCCGCGCCCAGGTCGCCGGCGAAGCGCGACTCGCCCAGCATCTGGTCTGCGCCGACCAGCGCGTTGTAGGCCGGTTTGGCGGCGATGGTGCCGCCCGGCCACGAATACAAACCGAAGGTGTCCTCGGTCGGCGGCGTCGCGCCGCCTTCGCCGTCCCAGAAGGTGTACCAGTAGAAATATTCGACCTCGGCCTGCAGGGCGAGCAGCAGGCCGCGCGCCGCGAAGGCGCCCTGCCGTTCCTCGCCGATGAAGTAATCCGGCCAGCCCATCTCGGTGAGGTAGATCGGTTTGTCGCCGCAGCCGATATCCGCCAGCCGTTCCCGCGCCGCCGCGATCATCCCCGGCATATTGGGGTAGACGAAAAAGCCGAGGTCGAAGGTGAATTCCGGCCCCGGCTGCTGGAAGAGCGTGTAGGGGTGGATCGCCATCGCGTCGATGAAGTCGCAAAGATCGGGATGCGCCTCGGCGACCTGCGACAGGAAATTCCAGACGCCGTTCTGAATCAGGTCCGGGATGTTGTCGAAATCCACGGTGGACAGGCCGCCGAAAAGGACGGTCGCGCTCGGATCGTTTTCATGGATCGCGGTATAGGCCGCCTTGAGCAAGGTGCCGTAGTGGTCCGGATTGGGCGCCGGCGACCAGAACCGCGTCGTGTTTTCCTCGTTCCAGATTTCGTACACGTCGATGCGATCGGCGAAGTGCGCCGCGACCGAGCCGTTGAAATCCGCGTAGATTTCCGGATCGATGTCGTCCGGCGATCCGTTGGGCATGGCCCAGCCGACTCCGTAGGCCATCATCGCGTCCACCTGGATGCCGGCATCCAGGTTCAGATCGACCATCGTGTCGTAGCCGTCGAAGTACCATTCGTCGTCGTTGGGTTCCAGCGTGCTCCAATGAAAATCGGTGCGCATCATGCCGACGCCGGCGTTGCCGAGTTGCCCGATTTCGAACTCGCGCAATTCATCGTAGCCGGCGCCGTTGCTCATGTGGCTGGAAATGGCGAGGATTTCGCCGAGTGTTTTGCCGGACGGAGCAAATCCCGCGTATGGATCGGTCGGCGTGGTGTCGTTGTCGTCGTTATCGTCATTGTCGTCGTTGTCGTCGTTGTCGTCATTGTCATCGTTGTCGTCATTGTCATCGTTATCGTCGTTGTCGTCGTCGTCGACTGGCGAAGAGTCATCATTATTGTCATCGTCGAGCGGCGAGGAATCGTTGTCATCGTCATCGCCGTTGTCGCAAGCGGAGAAACCGAAAAGCGCCGCCAGGCAGAGAAAAAGAAGAACCGCGTGAGGAATGGAAATCAACCGCTTCATGTCTGCTCCTGAAGATGTTACCTCCCGACTTTCGGAGGCGGGGCAGGGAGTGTCAAGTCCCGATACAATATAAAGAATTTGTCATTTCAAGATCGACATCTCTTATCTGGCGGGTTGAATTTAACAAATCGATTAATGGTCTTTTTGCGCCGCGCGATTCGAAGAAGTGGATCCTTTCGTTCCTCGTCCCGAAACGCGCAACGGAGCCTTATTGCAAAAAATTTGCAACAATCGCTGGCTTTTTACCGGGTGGGACTTATTTTCAGGGTGAAAAGTGAAAGAAAAGTAGCGCGAATTGCAAATGCAGGCTGGTGGGTTCGCTGGCTGCCGAAGAAAAACGGTTGATTGCCGAATGATTATGATAATTCGCGTCGCCCCGCTTGGTCGGACTAGCCGGGTGTTGAAAAACACCCGGCGTGCGATCCATGGATGGATCGCCATTTTCGGTAACTTCCGAAGTTGCCGAAAATGAAGCGAAAGAAAAACCACGCTTTTTGTTGAGCGCGGTTGAAAAAGGACAGGACGGCCTTTTTCAACAGACTGCTGGGAGCCATCCATGAAATACGATCCTCGCATGAACACCGCGCCGGATGGATTCGACCCGCGGCGCGATTTGCCGGCCGGTTTTTGGGATTTTTATCTGCCTTTGCATCGCAAATACACCGCCTGGCAACAGGAACTCGTCGCCAAACGGCAGGCGCAGCTCCGGGCCGCGCACGAGGGCAAGCTGCCCGATTACCTGCCCCCTTCCGAAATTTCACGCGGCGACTGGAAAGTCACCTTGCCGGAATGGGTGCTCGACCAGCGCAACCAGATGACCGGCCCCGTCGACGACGCCGAACTGTCGGTCAAGATGCTCAACTCCGGCGCGCCGGGCGTCATGCTCGACCTCGAGGACTCGATGGCCAACACGTGGGAAAACCTGATGACGGGCCACGACAACGCCATCCGGGCGCTTTACGGCGAGTTGGAATATTGCTGCAAAGGCGAGGAACCCGTCGCGGTCAAGCCGAGCAAAACCGTGGTTTACCTGCGCGCGCGCGGCCTGCACCTGTCGCAAGCCGGCCTGCTGCCGGAGCGGGAATTGACCTCGGCTTCGCTGTTCGACGTGGCGTTGATCGCCTATCGCGTCGACCGCGCGAAGCTGAAGCACAACCTGTCTTTTTACATCCCGAAGACCGAGGCGGCCGAGGAAGGCCGCTGGTGGGCCGGGGTATTCAAAGACCTCGCCGCGGCCAAGGGCTGGGAGCCCGATTACATTAAAGCGATGGCGCTGGTGGAGTCGTTTCCGATGGCCTACCAGTTCGAGGAATTCGCCTATTACCTGCGCGATCACCTGCTCGGTCTGAATCTCGGCCGGTGGGATTACATGGCGAGCCTGATCCACTTCAATCTGAACGATCCGAACTGGATTTTGCCCAACCGCAACACCATTCCGCACGACGTGCCGTTTTTCCAGAACGTTCGCGTGCGGATTCCGCAAATCTGCCACCGGCGCGGCCTGCTGGCGATCGGCGGCATGACGGCGCTGTACCCGAGTCGTGTCGACGCCGCGCTCAATAAACGCGCCCTCGAGGTGCTGGCCGTCGACAAAAAAAACGAGGCGAACTGCGGCATGGACGGCGCCTGGACCGGCCACCCCGACCAGAATCGGATCGCCCTGGAGCAGTTCCCCGTGCCCAATCAGTTGAGCCGCTGGGATCCCGTCTACGACAAGTACCCCGACCTTCGCGTGGCGCCGCTGGGCGTCGGCGCGACGACGCTGGAAGGCACGCGCATCGCGGCGCGGACCACGATCCTTTACCGGTTCGGCTACCTGTCGGGCAAGGGGGCGAGCCTGATCAACGGCTACATGGAAGATCTGGCCACCGATCGCATCTACCGCCTGATGATCGCCCAGCGGGTGCGGCACGGCCTCACGGCGCCCGACGAGAACGGCCGGCCGGTGAACCATACACCGGAATTGGCGACCCGGATTTACGACGAGGAACTCGACAAGCTGCTGGCCGCCCTGCCGCCGGATACCGACGAGGCCGTGAAGGCGCGCTATCGCGAGGCGCGGCGCCAGAGCGAGGAAATGATTGCGCAAGGCCGGTTCGATCCCGTTTGAGGCCGGCCTTTTTCCAATGGGTGCGGGAAAACCACAAGGAGTCGGATGATGAGCGAGAAAATGAATCTGGTCGATACCCCGCTGCTGCCGCCGGGTTTCCAAGTGCCGGCGTCGCGCTTCGTGCATCCCAGCAAGCGGTTGCGCGAGCTGTTGAAAACCGAGCCCTACGTCTTCGGGCCGGGCGTCTACGATCCGATGACCGCGCAACTGGTGATGTATTACGGCTTCAAGGCCGTTTACTTCAGCGGTTACAGCTTCGCCATGGGTCACGTCGGCACCACCGACATGGATCTGTACACCGGCACCGAAATCGCCGACGCCGCGCGCCGCACGGTCAGCGCGTTGCGTAAGTTTCAATTGACCATGGCGATCGGCGAGCCCGAAAAGAACATCGCCCCGAAGCACCTGGACATTCCGCCGGTGATCATCGACATGGACGGCGGCTACGGTAACCTGTTCAACGTCGCGCGCACCGCCGAAAACTACGTCACCGCCGGCGTCGCCGCGGCGCACCTCGAGGACCAGGTGCTGCCCAAGCGCTGCGGGCACATCGGCGGCAAGGCGCTGATCCCCGCCGGCGAGATGATCGGCAAGCTCAAGATCATGCGCGCCGTCGCCGACGACCTGGGCAACCGGGATTTCGTCATCATCGCCCGCACCGACGGCCTCTCGGCGGTCGACGCGCCGGAAAAAGCGCGGGGCATGGACCTGGCGGTGGGCCGGGCGTTGCAATACCTCGAAACCGGCATCCCCGATCTGATCTGGTGCGAGTTCCCGACCGCGGACCGCGGACCGCTCGAGGAGTTCACCGGTCGCGTTCATCAAGAATTCCCGGATGCGAAGTTCGCCTTCAACTACAGCTCGTCGTTCAAATGGTACAAGGACCAGAACCCCATCACCTTCGACCAACTGGGCGAATTGGGCGTCAAATTCCTGTTCATCACCCTCGGCGGTCAGCACGCGACGGCGCACGGCTTCAGCGTTCTGTTGCAGGATATGCTCCAGGCCAAGCAGCAAGGTTACATGGAGCTACAAAAGAAGGAATTCGCGCCCGGCACCGACTTCCCGTCCAAGAGCCATCACTTTTTCTCGGGCGTGCCGTACCACCACCTGATGGGCGATCTGTACGAGGCGGCCCGTCTGGGAACCCGGTTCGTCGAGGAGTTGCCGGAGGATAAGGTCGTCTGACATACTGACCGGCCGAAGCGGGGCGGCGATCCGGGCCGCCCCCCGAACCAGCAGACGGAAACGGCGATGAAAAAACGAAAACTCGGGACGACCGAGATTTACGTGACCGAAATCGGCTTGGGCACCAATGCCGTCGGCGGTCACAACCTCTACGACAATCTTTCGGAAGAGCGGGGCGTCGCCCTGGTGCGGCGCGCGGTCGAGCTGGGCGTCAATTTCATCGACACCGCCGATATCTACGGCCTGGGCCGCTCGGAGGAACTGGTCGGCCAGGCGCTGCAAGGGCGGCGAGGCGAGGTCGTGCTCGCCACCAAGGGCGCCAGCGAATGGGATGCGGCCGGCCGGCGCGTCGGCGTGAACAATCGGCCGGAGTATCTGCGCCGCGCGCTCGAAGCCAGCTTGCGCCGGCTCGGCACCGATTACGTCGATCTATATTACCTTCACCGCATCGACGGCGCCGTGCCGCTGTGCGACAGCTTCGGCGAACTGCAAAAGCTCAAGGCGGAGGGTAAAATCCGCGCCGTCGGCCTGTCGAACGTCACCGTGCCGCAGTTGCAGGCGGCGATGTGCGCCGGGACGATCGACGCGGTTCAGAACGAATACAGTCTGTTTCAACGCGAAGCCGAGGAAGACGTGCTGCCGTTCTGCGAGGACAATGACATTTCGTTCATTCCTTACGGCCCGCTGGCCTATGGACTGCTCGCCGGTCGCTACGACCGCGGTTTTCGGTTGACCCCGAACGACTGGCGCCATCGCGTGCCGTTCTTCGACGCGAAAAACTTCGGCAAGTTGCTGGACCGGGTCGACGATCTCAAGGAGATCGCCGCGACCCTGCATCATTCGCTGCCGCACCTCGCGATCCGCTGGGCCTTGCGCCACCGCATGGTCTCGTCGGTCATCGCCGGCGCGAAAAATCCCGACCAGGTCGACGACAACGCCGCCGCCGTCGACTGGGATCTCACCGACGCCGAAATCGACGCCGTCGACGAAGTGACGGCCGATCTGCATTATTCGTGACCGGTGTTGATTAACGAAAAAGTGATGAGTTTTAGAGTGGTGTATTACCCATCTAATCCAGCCATTCTGTAGATGATTTTGCAATTTGTGGAACCGCTCGCCTCACGAACAACCTACTGATTAACAGAAAAGTAAAAACGATTTTCGAAATTTTTTTTCCGAATTTCGGATGTTGTCTTCCGCTCCCAAAGCCTAAGTACTTGAAATCACAATATCGCGCATTTGGCATGTCCAATGCTTCATGTCTCATTATCGCGCATTAATTATTGTGATGACAATAATCGTCAGCGAAAAGGATGGTCAATGAAAATCAATAAGCACCTCCTGGCTAATATCAGGATATTCAAGTGGGCACGCACAAAGGGCTTTCTTCTGTCATTTCTTGGCATCGTGATCATTGCCGTTTTCTATACATTCGGGACGGCAAAATGGGCTTGGAAAAGTGTATTCATCGGTCGACCGGCCTTTATCCCGGTGCAAATTTCCAACCAGGTAAACAGGCTGGAATTGAATGCCACGATTGGCGGCATTCCGTTTTTTCTGGCTCGTTCGCCTGCCGCGGCAGCTTATTGGTGGAAATATCATTCAATCGGCAATGGCAAGGACATTGCGGACTGCGATGTGAACGGCGGTTCGGCACTTGAATTGATCGATACGGAATATCCCGATTCGGATAACGCGAATGGCGTTTGCCGGAGACATATTCAAGTTCGTTGTTCGACCGATAAAAACGGGGCTGACCAAACTTTAATTATCGAAAACAAAGACATCTCTTTTAGTTATATTCCCAAGGGAGTCAAACCGGAAGACATCTCATCGGCGTCGAATATCCCCGAGGAATGCCAAACGGTTGCGTGGCCTCAATACCGGAACCTGTTTTTATTGACCAATGTTGAAGCGAAGCCGGATAAACAGGGTTCGATCGTAGTAGTCCCACAAGCAATTTATTGGCGTAAAGTCGCATGGTCCAGTTATCAGGAAGAGCCGATTAAGCAGAGCGCCGCCGTCAGTCAGACGACAACAGTCGAAGCGAAACAGTGCGTTCCTCACTTCTTTTTCAATGCGACGAATTCTCCCGAGTGCCAATTTGTCCGCGAGATACTGGTCAAACCATCCGTAGTGAATGAAAGAGACCCACAGTATTCCCTAACAGAGAAAGTGAAAAAGGGTGCCACTTATCTGGTCCCCATCATTTTGTATTGTGTTCTCTGGTTGGATACATTTTTATTTTGCTTTGTTCTTGGCGCCGGATTGATGTATCTGATTGTCAATAAGAAACCCAACAATCCGACAGTGAACAATGGCGATGCTGAATTGGGGCATGTCAACGAAGAACGAAGGGAATTGCGTCAATTCCTGGAGTGGCTGGAAGTTATCGGCCCGGCAATCGGTTTTTGGTTGACCGTCGGCTCGTTATTGTTGGCTTTCGAACCGGGGACTTTCGCCGATCAAGACAAAATCGCTTTTGCCTCGGGAATTTCCATGGCCATGACGGCAACCTTTGCCGGTCTGCTCATGCGCATCCTGGCCTTCACTGGCGATCGTCTGGTGTTACAAATCCTTTATCTTTACCACGGCGCCGACAAGGAAGGTTTTTTCCCGAAACCGAAAAAATTGGTGATGGAACCCAGTGGTGACACGCCCAAGGCCGGAGAGGAAAAAGGAACCGGACAATGATGCAAAGGGTTAATTCGCGAGATGATTTGTTTTTATCGGCTCTGGATCTCTACACTCTTTTATCATTGATGTTCATCGGTGTGGCTTACCTGACGACGTATGGTGGCATGGCGGGAAGGGATCTCGAACTGCCTACCGCAGCCGGCGATTCCACGCAACCGTCGCCGATGGATATGCCGGTTGTGCGATGGGTGACTACCGGTTTGGAAAATGGCAAATGCACCGTGAAATTCAATCCGCTTGGCAAGTTGGCCGGATTGATCCCAGCCGCGACTATAGAAGTACCTTGTCGGCCTGCTGCTTTTCTGGGAGGGGAACGAGGCCCCGATCCGACGCTTGCTTTAGCGGCGCAAAGATGGCGCGAACTCAACGCGGGTAACGACCGCGTGCCGCGAGTGGCTATCGCTTGTGAACGGGTGGATATCGAATCCTGCGCGCGATTGCAATGGGTATTCGGCGAGGCTGGTTTCTTAACCTTTGCTGCGGTCGCCGGCAATTAGTGATGGAGTGTCGATAATGAATGTCCTGACCCAACCGAATCGTTTTCGCGCGCTCTTGCGCCTCTGGCGGCGCGATCCCGCAAACCCCGTTGCGCAAAAATTTTTTCGGGAATTCACGGCATTCTGGCAACCGCTAGCCATTAGAGTTCTTACCGGATTTTCGCAGTGTCTCACCGAGCCTATTCCTCCGCTAAAGCAACCATTGGTCAGCAATGGAGCGATGCATTGGCTGATCGGTTGTGTTTTACGAGAATTGGCGAACCGGACGATTCTGAATAGTGCCTTCGATCCGGCATCGGAGATGATCCGCGTTCAAAGCAAGATCGTTGAAGAACTGATTGCCAAACTTCACGATGATAATGTTTCGAATGTAAAAATAAAATTGCGGAATGAGTGTTTGAAACATTATCTTCGTGAAATCGTCAAATATTCGGCCGGGCAAGGGATCCCAGTTTTTAACTGGATATTGCGAGATCCCAAGTTTCTTAACGAAAAATGCCCCTGGGGTGATTGTCAACGACAAAAAGATTTACCCGGCGATCATTTGCGTCTTGGCCTTGACGATCTGGCAACTCATTTCCGGCAGGGTTGGCGATGGGCCAAAGAGATTCCCTATGATCCCATAGCCGAGGTGTATTTGCCCAAACGACCGAGCCTGACGATAGCCACGATTCCCATGTTGACCAATTTACCAGCCAGTAGCGGAGCTGTTGCGATGATTGTTGTGGTTGCAGCGAACCTCATGATTCCTTCTATTCAAGAAGAGATGTATTCCGGCGGGCAAAGCGGTGCGAACTATTTCGACGCCGAACGACATGAGCAAGTTATACCCTTACCGATCGATCCGGACGGATTGACCATGGCAATTCCGAAAGAATCAGAGAATGAGGATGTTTTTATTATGAAAGAAAATGCGGCGGAAAAGGTGGAGCAAGCCGCAAAAAGGTGGTCGGCGGAAAATGCCTCTGGTTCCCATCCTGATTCATTGCTCACGCAAGGGCCGAAAGACAACATGTCCAATTCATCTGGAGGGATGCATATGGATTCGCAAAGGCCTTCTTTTGGCAACCCCACCACCGTCGGTGCCGGTAGCGGAGGCGGCGGTTTGGATGGATCGCCGAACGGGGCGGCCCATGCGGTATCCACGATTGGCGTGGGTGGGGGCGGCGGTGGCAGCCTGAAAACCGGCGGCGGTGGTAGTGGAAAGACCACGACCACCATCGGCGCAATGGGCGGAACAGGTGGCGGTATGGGAGGGTCGATTTCTTCCGGCGCTGGGGGAAACGGCGGCGGGAAGAAACCGACAACGACGGTTGGCGCGGCGGGAACCGGAACGGGAACGGGTCAGGCCGGTTACTATACCCCGGTGACGACCAACAGGCGGGAGATCGAAGCGATACCGGGGGTGGCGCGATTGGCGCGAACGATCGCCCACTACCGAAATCAGATCCTCGCCCGGAGTTCCGAAGTGCCGGATAAATGCCAAGGCTTGGGAGTCAAAATCGAAAATGGCGTGCTGATCGCCAAGGGATACACGGTCAACGCCGGCGGAGATCACGCCACGCTCTCGTTTGGTATGCGGGCGGGGCAAGATCGTTCCGCGGTTGTCCGTCAGGCTTACAACAACGTTTCCGCCGTGCTCGAAGATTGTTTGAGCAAGTTGAAATGATTGCAACGAAAGGGGTGTCGTTCATGGGTGCGCGATTGCCAGCGGCGATTATCCTGATGGTCTCTGTTTTTTTGCTTACCGGCGGAGCGGCGCTTTTACAAGCGCAACCCGCCCCGGCGGAGCCGCCCTCGCTGGAAAGTCCGCCCCCCGAGGGTGGGGCGACTCCCGCCGATACCCCTACCGGCGGCGAGGAGCGCATCGCTTTTCCGAGCCTGTTGCCCTCGGACCCGAACGAAGCCATCCGCCGAATCGAGGAAAACTTGCTGACCGATCAGGTGGATCACGCTTTTATCTACCTGACGGCCATTCAGGATTTTTATCAAAACTCGCAACTCTATGCCGATGGCAAGGACAAGGACGCCTATCTCAGTTTTCTGGCGAGTAATGAGACGCGTTTCACCCTGTTGCTGGCTGACGCCTATTATCAGCTTCTCGACAACGGCGGGTTGGTCGGTAATGTAAATCGGTTGCAATTGGCCACCGCGGCGTTCGACGAGGCGATCAATTCCAATTCCGGAACGATCAAATATTATCTCGGTCGCGTGGACGCGCTGTTTCAGCTCAACGAAACCCGGGATGAAGGTGGGCTGAATGACGACAATCTGGCGCGGCTGGCCGACGCCTTGATGGCGGAGGCCGACGCCTCTCCCGGCTTTTGTAATTATCAAAACGTCAAGGATGAGAATCTCCAATATCACTTCATCGTTTATAAAATGTCGGTTACCGCCGGAGAAACGGCGGGCGCCAGCTGTCCCTGCGATGTTTATCAATATGAGTGGCGGCGGATTAGCAGCATCGTCAGCCGCACGGCGATCCTGGCTTTGCAAACGCGCTCGCCCGAACAATCAATGATTCTGGCGCCATCATTCATCCGCTTAGCCACCTGGGGTCGGACGTTCCATCCGGCAATTGGATTGATTTTCCCGTTCCCCGGAGCCGACGGCCAACCGGCGGGTTTCCGCTTTGACGAAATCATCGACAACGCCGGTTTCGACGGCGGTAATTTGAAGGCCGCCATCGAACTGGCCCTGGCTGGTTACTACCATGACGCTCGCTTGGCTGATCGCTGTCTGGCTTTCGGGCGCCTGGGGTTGCGGGACGTGCGTTCACCGATCCTACGGGCCAAAGCCGCGTTGAAGATGTCGATGGTGTTCTATGATCCCGTGTGGGGCGATTTTTTCATACCGGGCGAAGAATTGAAATTCCGGCGCGATTTGAAATCATCGGCATTTTTCGCCGCTTCCCAATGCATCACCTCGCTCGACGGCCAGGAAACCGAGGCCACCGGGACCAAGGATCTGCGGGCGGCCTGCGTCGACCAACTCGGCTTGATGGGCGCGGCCTTATTGGCCGATTACTCTGACGCGGAAATACCGTCGGCCGATCTGGCTTCGGTGCTGCGCAATCCTGCTTTGACAACGCTGAGCGATCAAGACCTTAGCAGTGATTTCCACCTCGAGTTGGCACGGTATTACCGCTTGCGCAAAGACAATGATCAAGCGGCTCTGCATTATCAACTGGGAATTCGCCGCATGGCCCAGGATATCGCCTTCGTGATGCGACAAAAATTTCAAACGATTCCGGCCGGAACATCGGCGACTGAAATTGATGTCGCGTTGGTCGAATGCTGTCAGGGTGAAATCCGCGATTTCAAACGGCAGATCGAACTGGCTAAGACAGTGGTCAAGGATTTTTCTCCCCATTCGACGCTCCGGCAGCAAATCGAAAATTATTCGCAATTCGCCATGAAACTGGATGCGCCTTTCACCAACGGGGGGCTCGGATTATGAACGCCGCGCTGAAATGCCTGCTCCGCCTGGTGTTATTGTTCTGGCTGACACCCCTGCTCATGGGAATGGGTAGCGATCCTCTTGGCGAACCAGAGGCGACTGCGGCGATAACCGAGCCGCGAGGAGTTGAAGGAGTCGCCAAGAAACCGGTCGAGGAATGGATCGAGATCAAATCGGCAGGCGAAACGCGATGGGTGAAATTCGTTCCGGGCAATGAAGCGACCCGTCCCAATCGGGCGACGCGCCGTTTGAATCTGTTATCGGCTCGGCGAATGAATTGGCCGGAAGCCGTGGCGACTCCGACGGTTTCCCCCGCGGCGAGAATGCGCTACTTCTTCGAGGAAGACTGCCGGGCTTGGCTCGCCTCACTGACCGTGACCGATCCTACGCGCCTGCACGGCTTGTATGTGTTGATCCTCTTCCAGACCCAGCGCATCAATGATATGTACGATTCCGTTTATGCCGATTATCGCCGAACCATGATGCCGGTCGGATTGCCGACTCCCGAGGCGGTCTATCCGGCCGAGACCTTGGCCACGCTGGTCGGCGCGTATCTGATGGCCGCGGATATTTCGGTGCGCGCCGGCTGGAAATTGGATCCGTTGCGCAAACTCGAAAAGAAGATTGCCGCTAGCGGGCTCAGCGATCCGATGGTATTGCGGCTGCCCTTTGGCGCTTACAATCCGCCTTATGCCGAATTGTTTCAGCCGTTTTCAATGACGATCGAAAAACGCTTGGATCCTCCGCCAGCGCCGGAAAACAGGACGGCAAAACAAGTTGTGGGAACGACAGACAAGGCGCCTGAATAATCCGGGATATTTCGGCCACAACCGGCATTGATCGCCACGGTTGCGCCTCCATCCGAATCCATTTGAATCCGCACATCCGGGCATGGTAACTTCAATCTCAAGCCGTGACGGGAAGGGGTTTGTCCGATGCAACCTGGCTACCTAATCGCTTGCGGTTTGTTGATCCTGCTGCTGATCTCCTTCAGCACAGGCTGCGGTACCGAAGGCTCTTCAACCGACTCCGGACAATCTCGACCGACTGCCGATGATGACAATGATGATGACAACGACAATGACGACAACGACAACGATAACAACAACGATAACGACAACGACGACAACGACAATGACGACAACGATGACAACGACGATACCACGCCCGCGGTTTCCATTCCCATCCTGGGCGTCGAGGTCGAGGACGCCACGAGCTATCGCCTGATGAACCGGCTGCTGCCGATGAACACGGGCGATCTGTGGCCCGCCGCCTGGGCCGAGGACGACCGGCTCTATACCGCTTGCGGCGACGGGCTTGGTTTCGGATTGATTCCCGGCGATTTGGTGGTGTGCGTGGTCGACGGCAAACCGCCGGCGATGGCTGGGCACAACATTCCCGGGGCGCGCAGCGCGGCCGTCGCCGGCCTCTGGGGCCCGGAAATCCTGAAGCTGAACCGCAAGCCCACGGGGATGACCTGCGTCGACGGCGATTTGTACCTGTTTTCGCAAAACCTGGCCAACCGCTGGTCGGACGATCCGTTCGGGTATGCCGAAAACGGATCGGTTTCCGTCAGTCACGACCACGGTGCGACCTGGGATTACGATCACACCGCGCCGCTGTTCACCGACCGCGTATTCACCACCGGCTTTTTTCTCGATTTCGGTCGCTGCGGCGAGCACGCGATCGACGACTTCGTCTACGTCTACGGCCTCGACGGCAACTGGCGGTGGTCCGAGACGGTTGCGCCCACCGAGCTCTTCCTCGCCCGCGTCCCGCGCGACCGAATCATGGAGCGATCGGCCTGGGAGTTCTACACCGGCGAGTCCCAGGGCGAACCGATCTGGTCGGCCGCGATCGCGGACAAGGCGCCGGTGCTGACCGACGAAACGCGCTACAGCGACGACTGGACCGGCGTGGCGCAAGGGAGCGTCGTCTTTTTACCGGCGTTGAACCGCTACCTGTACAGCACCCGGGCCAAAAACGAATGGATTTTTCACGAGGCGGAAAAGCCGTGGGGCCCCTGGACGAAAGTGACGGTGCGCGAATGGACCGGCGGCTGGACGGAAGAGTACCACGCCGGTTATCCGGTCACGATTCCCGCCAAGTTTCTGGACGCGGACAGCCGTGGCGGCTGGCTTTTAAGCAGCCTCTCCTCCAGCACCTTCGACGGCCTCTACTACAACATGAATTTCCGCCGGTTCGAGCTCGAGGTCGCCGCGGAAACGAAAACGACGAATCATTAGCCGGGTGTTGAAAAATACCCGGCGTGCGATCCATGGATGGATCGCCATTTTCGGTAACTTCCGAAGTTGCCGAAAATGAAGCGAAAAAAACCACGCTTTTTGTTGAGCGCGGTTGAAAAGGCCAGGACGGCCTTTTTCAACAGCTTGTTAGTGATACGGGTTGGGCGAACCCTCGGGCTGGCGTTTGTAGCGCCGGTGAATCCAGTGATAGAAGTGCGGTTGGTCGCGGATGATTTTTTCGTACTGAACCAGCAGGTTGCGGGTGTTGACGCGCAGTTCCTCTTCCGGATCGTCGGGTAGCGATTTCCAAACGATTTCCTCCAGGACTTCCGTTTTGAATTTTCCCGGGCCGGTGGGATAGCTCCAGGACGCGAACACCGGAGCGCCGGTCGTTTTCGCCACCCAGGCCACCGAGCGCACCGTGGAGGCTTGCTTTCCCAGCCACTCGACGAATACGCCCTGCTTCTTTTTCATGTTCTGGTCGACGGTCATGCCGACGGCCGCGCCACTGGCGAGGGTGTCGAGCACGGCTTGCATCGATTCCTTGTGGGCGATGGTGCCGAAATTCATACCGGACCGCGCATCGACGATCAGGCGATCCATGACCGGATTGGAGATCCGTTTGGCGATGATCGAAATCGGGTATCCCGAGGTTCCCAGGCGGCCCGCCGAAAAATCCCAGGCGCCGATGTGCGCGCCCAGAAAAATGACGCCCTTGCCGCGCGAATAAGCCTCGTGGATCCGCTCCTCGTCGACCAACTCGAAATTGTCGCGCCAGAAGGCCTCGTCCATCAGCGGCACGCGCAGGTAATTGAGCACCTGGCGGCACAGGTTGATCAGCGATTGCTTGTAGATCTCATCCTTCTCGGCGGCGGTTTTGGTGTCGCCGAAAGCGATGTCGAGATTCACGCGGGCGACGGGGCGCCGGATTTTCAGCCAATAGAGCAAGAGGCCGACCCGCCGGCCGAACGCATAAGAGCCTTCCCAGGAAAGCCGCAGGACGATCGCCGTGATCAACCAGACGAAAAACCGGCTGAGGTAGTTGCCTTTGACGGCCGTGGTCTCGCGATAAGGCGCCATGTATTCGCGCATCTTTTCGGCGGACCAGGGAAAGGTTTCGCGCCGCATGTTTTTTTCCGTTGCCATCGCCATGAAAAAAGCCCCCAAGGGAATTTTCGAATCAGTTCGCTCACCCCCGCGCAAAAGCGGTTGATAATAAGGCCATGCATGGGGAAACACCATCGCGGGAATTTGCGTTACAATCCCCGGCCATGAACGAGCGTTCCGCCGATCATCGCCCGCGCGTCCTGCTCGTGAATCCGTGGATTCACGACTTCGCGGCGTACGATTTCTGGGCCAAGCCCCTGGGCTTGCTGACGCTGGGCGGCTATTTGCGCGCGGCGGGAGCGGCGGTATCGCTGTTGGATCTGACCGATCCGTGTTCGCCCCATTTACCCGACCGGCAACGCCCGCGCCGCCGGGAAGGCGGCACCGGCAAATTCCCCGCGCAACGCCTGCGCCGGCCGGTCGTTTTGCCGTACATCAACCGTTTCTACCGGCGGTACGGGATTCCGCCCGAGGCGGCCGCGGCGGCGCTGCGTGAAATGCCGGCGCCCGACGCGGTGCTCGTCACCTCGATGATGACCTATTGGTACACCGGCGTGATCGAAACCGTCGCCCTGCTGCGCGCCCGCTGGCCGCGTACGCCGATCCGGCTCGGGGGCGTTTACGCGACGCTTTGTCCCGCTCACGCCCGCCGCGTTTCCGGGGCCGACGAGGTTTTCACCGGCGAGGCGACGCGGGTCGGGCCGCTTTTGGCCGAACGCCTGGGTCTGGCGTGGCCGGAATTCGATCCGCTGGCGCCGCCGCTGCCGGTTCACGATCTGTATCCGCGCGCCGATGCGGCCGCGCTGCTCACCTCGCGGGGTTGTCCGAACGCCTGCCCCTATTGCGGCATCCGCCTGCTGGCGCCGGAATTCGTGCGCTATTCACCGGCGCGGGTCGAGCGGGAACTGCGCTGGTTGACGCGCGACCTGGGTATTCGCGACCTGGCGATTTACGACGACGCGTTTTTGCTGGATCGGCCGCGCGCCCTGGGATTACTCGATATATTTGCCGGGCTCGGTGAGCCGGTGCGGTTGCATGCCGCCGCGGGTTTGTCGTGCCGCGGCGTCGATGCCGAGACGTCGCGGGCGATGAAGCGCGCGGGTTTCGCCACGATTCGCCTCGGGCTTGAAACCGCCGATCCCGACCGCCAGCGGGAGTTGGGTGGCAAGGTGACGACCGCCGAATTCGAACAGGCGGTCGCGCATCTTTTGACGGCTGGTTTCCGGCGCGAACAGATCGGTGTTTACGTTCTCGCCGGGTTGCCGGGGCAGCGGCGGGCCGAGGTCGAGGATGCGGTGGATCGCGTTTTGGCGCTGGGCCTGCAACCGCACCTGGCGGAATATTCGCCGGTGCCGGGCAGCGCGCTGTTCGCCGCGGCCCAGGCGGTTTCGAAATACGATCTGAGCGATCCCTTGTTTCACAACCCGACGCTGTTGCCCGCCGCGGCCGGCGACCTGACACCGGCGGCGCTGGCGGAAATCAAGGTCCGCATCGCGGCTCATCCCGGAATCGTCCGCTGATTGAGACCGGCCACCGCTTTTATCCCCGCGCCGCGAAAGATTTTTTTCGCCGAGTTGCCACTCGCGCCCGCTCATGATTAAATTTTGTCGAAATTCAAGGGGTTATCGATGACTCAGACGCCAGCCGGAAATCAGTTGCCGCGCGTGGTGATCATCGGCGGCGGTTTCGCCGGGATTCATGCGGCCAAAGCCTTGCGACGTGCGCCGGTCGAGGTGGTGGTGATCGACAAGAACAACCACCACGTCTTTCAGCCGCTGCTTTATCAGGTGGCGACGGCGGGCCTCGCGGCGGTCGATATCGCCACGCCGATCCGGGCGATTTTGCGCAAGCAGAAAAACGCGCGGGTGATCATGTCCGAAGTGCGGGACATCGACCGGTCCCGGCGTGCGGTGCTGCTCGAACACGAAGAAATCACTTACGATTATCTGATCCTGGCCGCCGGCATGGTGACCAATTTTTTCGGCCATGACGAATGGCGCGACGTCGCTCCCAGCCTCAAGGATTTGCACGATGCGCTGGCCATGCGGCGGCGGATTCTGTCGGCTTTCGAGGCGGCGGAGTTGGCGAGCGATCCGGAGGAGGTCAAGGCGCTGCTGACCTTCGTGATCGTCGGCGCGGGGCCGACCGGCGTCGAGTTGGCCGGGGCGATCCGTGAAATCGCCGGGCAGGTGATGGTGCACGATTTCCGGCGCATCGACCCGAAGCTCACGCGGGTCATCATGGTCGAGGCTGCGCCGCGCGTCTTGCCGCCGTTCCCTGAAATATTGTCGGCCAAGGCGCAACAGGCCTTGGAAAAACTGGGGGTGGAAATCCGGCTGCAGACGATCGTGAAGAACATCACCCCCGAAGGCGTGCAAGTGGGCGACGAATTCGTGCCGTCCCGCACGGTTTTATGGACGGCGGGCGTCGCCGCGTCGCCGCTCACCAAGAGCCTGGGGTTGCCGCTCGACCGGGCGGGCCGGGTGTTGGTCAACGAGGACCTGACGGCGCCGGACGATCCGCGCGTTTTCGTGGCCGGCGATCTGGCTCATTTCGAAATCGGCGGCCAACCGCCGTTGCCGGGTCTGGCGGCGGTGGCCATGCAGGAAGGCGACCACGCGGCGCTCAACATCCGGCTGGACGTGGCCGGCAAGGCGCGCCGGCCGTTTCACTATCTCGACCGCGGCAAGATGGCGACCATCGGCCGCTACCGGGCGGTCGCCGAGGTGTTCGGCGTGCGGTTCGCGGGCTGGCCGGCCTGGCTGGCGTGGCTGTTCGTCCACGTCCTGTTTTTGATCGGATTCCGCAACCGGTTTTCGGTGCTGGTGCAATGGGCCTATTCGTACCTGGCCGTCCGGCGCTGCGCGCGGCTGATTCTCAAGCCTTAATCGGCCTCGGAGCAGCCGAAAAACCCGTTTCGCGAACCAGTTGATCCAATAATTGGACTTTCTTCTCGACCTTGCATTCCGCCCGCGGCTTACCTTAATCTGCCGGCATGATCCACGATCGTTTGTCGTTCCGACGCCGTCCGTCCACCCACTCCCCGAGGAGCTATTCATGAGACTCATCCGTCTTCTTCTCTGCGTGTCGTTGTTGCTGGTCCTGGCGGCCTGCGACGACGATTACGAGCCGCAAGACCAGTACCAGGATTCGCTCACCCGCGTCCACGTCCAGCAGACGTTCTTCAAGGACCAGCAGGGGCGCTACCTCTACCTCAACGGCATCAACCTGGCCGATCCGAAGAGCGGGCCGGTGGTTTGGGATCCCATTTCCTACGTCGGCAAGCCGTTCCCGGTGGACGAACTGGACAAGAATTTCCGGATCATCCAGCAGTTGGGCTTCAATTCGGTGCGGTTTCTCATTCAGTGGGAAGCGATCGAGCCCGATGAAAAGGGCGTCTACGACGAGGAATACCTCGATTACCTGGAAACCGCGGTGGCCAAGGCGGGCGAGTACGGCATCTACTGCCTGATCGACATGCACCAGGACATGTTTTCGCGGCACCTGCTGAAGTACTTCAACGACGGCTCGGGCGTGATGGGCCTGGTGAACCCGGCGGAAATCGAGCTGGCCGAGCGGTACGGTTACAACAACAAGGTCAACGGCGACGGCGCGCCGCGCTGGGTGGTGCAGGCCGCGTTGCCCGAAAAGAACGTCGGCGGCCCGAAGTGGGGCCTGCCCTACGCGCTGGTCGACAACCCGAACGAGACTTCCGACGTGCTGCCCTGGACGAGCTGGTTCCTGAACGTCGGCACCTCGCTGGACGAGAACCGCTGCTACGCGGCGCTGTTCGCCGGCGACGTGGTCTGGCCCGACTATTTCATCGACGGCCAGAACCTGAAGGACTACCTGCAGGAGGCCTACGCCAATTCGTTCGCCCAAGTGGCGAAACGGCTGGCCGGTTATGACAACGTGCTCGGCTACGACATCATCAACGAGCCGGGCGGTGTGTTCATCATGCTGACCCTCTACGCGCTGCTTTACCGCGAGGCCGCGGCCAGCCCGAGCGGCGAACTGACGCCGTCGCAGGTCGAGGCGGCGCTCAACGCCTACCTGAAGGAAATGCGCGGCCAGGGCTTCCCCGAGGAGCAGAGCCAATTGCTGCGCGCGGTCCTGCTGGATTACGACCTGTTGCCGCACAGCAAAAGCGAGATCGAATCGTCGGGCTTCATTCCGGCGGCGGGCTCGCCCTATCGGCCCAACCTGTTCGCGGCCATCGCGCTCAACGCCAACTTCAACAAGACCTACCTGCAACCCTTCTACGAACGGATTGGCGCGGCCATCCAGCACGAGGATCCGAACGCGATCATCTTCTTCGAAACGATCACCGGCTTGCCCGACAAGGGCATTTCCGGCCAATGGGCGGCGCCGATGACCCCGTTGCAGGGCATCGAGCAGCAGGTGTACGCGCCGCACAAATACGTCGATATCTACCCGAATATCGGCTTCAACCAGCCGCCGCGCGATTTCGAGGTCGGCGAAATCCGCTTCCGCGATTACGAGGGGCCGATCGACGAGGCGATCGATTACGCCACCTACAGCCTGGGCAATCCGCCGGTGGTGCTGGGCGAATTCGGCGCGTACTTCAATTTCGGCGGCATCGACCAGGCGCGGGCGACCGGCTACGAGCTGTCGCAGTACATCATCGATCCGTATTACGAGGTCTACGAAAAGAAGCTGATGCACCGGATGATCTGGGCCTATTCGCACCTGAACAATTACGACAACGGCGACGGTTGGAACAAGGAGGACTTCTCGGTGGTGGACCCGGACCTGAAGCCGCGCGGCTGGCAAGCGTATTCGCGCGCCGTGCCGCGCTTCACCAGCGGCCGGCTGCTGTCGATGCACTTCTATTCGCCGCTGCATTATTTCGAGCCGCGGCCGAACGAGCCGACGCCGTACCTCGAATTCGCCATGGAAATGGCGTCGAAGGAAACCACGGCGCCCACCGAAATTTACGTGCCGCCCCTGCAGTACACCGACGGCTTCTACGTGCGGATTTCCGACGGCCGCTGCTACTATGACCCGCACACCTACGTCCTCTACTGGTTCCCCGCCGCCGACGATCCCGCGACGGTGCACGACATCCGGATTCGGCCGCCCTACGCGGACTACGGCGACGAGGATTGGGACTACTTCTTCAACGGCGACCAGGTGATCGAGGGGGTGCGCTCATGAAACGGATGCACGCGATTGCGGCCGGGATCTTGTTGCTCGGGATGCTCCTGACGCCGGCGTTCGGCGCGACGGCGGGCGAGCCGGCGGCGGCGACCGAGAACCTGCTGCCGGCGTTCGACATCTTCTTTCAAACCTACTTTTACGCGGCCAACGACCGCGATTTCGACCGGACCGAGCCCTTGTACGAGGCCAACGGCCAGAGCGTCGGCTACGTGCTGACCACGATGCGGCCGGGCCTGACCTGGCGGCCGGCGGAAATCCTGACCCTGCGCTATCAGCTCGAGGTCGGCGACAACCTGTGGAGCCGCAACGATCCCTACGGCGACGATCCGTACTCTGAAGAAACGGCCGTCTTCCGGCACAAGGAAATCTGGGCCGAGGCCACGACGCCGAACGGCAGACTGGGAACGCGGCTGGGCTTCCAGTATTTCTACGACCCCACCCATCTGGTGATCGACCGGCACATCGGCCTGGCCACGGCGTTTTACCAGGTCGGCGGCCAGCAGGTGACCGTCGGCGCGGGCCAGATTCCCGATCAGGTCTACGAGGGATTCGGCGAGGAAACCGACGGCCTGCGCCTGTCGGCGAACAATTTCGAACAGGACAATTTTCTGTTCGGCGCCTGGTCGCGCCATCCGCTGGGCGCGGGCGTGCTGTCGCCGGGCGTGTTTTTCAATTGGGATAAAACCGAAGTCGACCGGCCCAAGGGCGTGCTCAGCGTGGCGGCCAATTACCACGCGCCGCTGGGCCCGATCGTGAAACTGGACGTCGATCTGGTCGGCCAATACGGCCAGTATTTGCGCGCCGGGCTCGACAACCGCGACGTCACCATGCTGGCCGGCGCGGCGCAGGCGAACGTGGACGCCGAATGGCGCCTGATCGGCCTGCGCTACAACCTGCTGGCCTTCACCGCCGACGACGGCGACAAGCTCGATCAGTTCGACACCGGCTTCCGGTATTCGGGCTGGTCGAAGAGCGCCACGTTGATCCTGTCGCTCAACGAGCTGCACGACCAGTACGACAACGTCGACGAACGGGTCGCGGCGCAGGACGCCGGCCTGTTTCTGGCCGACCAGGAATTCGCGGTCAAGCCGACCGAGGACGTGCGCCTGTTCCTGACGCTCGGCGCGGGTTTCGTGTTGGACGACACCAACACCGACGGCGAATCGTATCTCGGCACGGAAGGGCAGTTCGGCGTCGCCTGGTCGCCGATCCAGAAACACCTGACCTTCTCGCTGATCGGCGGCGGCCTGCTGCCGGGCGAGGCGGCGGGGCAGTTGCAGAACGCCATCGACAAGACCGCCCACGACCCGCTCTATCAGGGCCAGGCGGCGATGACCGTAACGTATTAGCCGCGGGGCGTGTAACTTGCGGTCCCCGGTCGCCGGGGTATAATTCGGCCAACCGCGAGTTGAACGGATTTCGATGTGTCACCGCGCCGGGCGGCGTGGCGAATGATAGGCGAAAGGTCCAACAATCCAAAAGGCGGTCAAGTTCCCATGACAGAGACCATGACACATTTGACCTGGATCGATTATTCGATCATGGCGATCTACCTCGCGTTCGTGCTGGGCATCGGGTTTGCGCTCAAGCGCTACACCAAGTCCAGCAACGATTTCTTCTTGTCGGGCCGGTCCATTCCGGCCTGGATCACGGGATTGGCGTTCATTTCGGCCAACCTCGGGGCGCAGGAAGTCATCGGCATGGGCGCGATGGGCGCGAAGTACGGCATTGCCACGAGCCACTTTTATTGGATCGGCGCGATTCCGGCGATGGTGTTCGTCGGCATTTTCATGATGCCGTTTTATTACGGCTCGCGCGCCCGGTCGGTGCCGGAATACCTCAAGCTGCGCTTCGATGAAAAAACGCGCGGCCTGAACGCCATTTCCTTCGCGGCGATGACCATCTTCTCCTCCGGCGTGTCGATGTACGCGATGGGCAAGCTCTTCGAGCTGCTGCTGGGCTGGGACTTCAACATGGCAATCCTGGTCGCGGGCGCGATCGTGCTCGTCTACATCTTCCTGGGCGGCTTGACCAGCGCCATCTACAACGAGGTCTTGCAGTTCTTCCTGATCGTCTTCGGCTTCCTGCCGCTGGTCTACATCGGCCTGAAAAAAGTCGGCGGCTGGTCGGGCATCAAGGAAAAGTTGATGGTCGCGGCGACGGCGAACGGCCTGCCGGCGACCGCCTACACCTCCTCCTGGTCGCACATGGGCAGCGCGGCGACCAACCCGATCGGCGTCGAGTGGTTCGGCCTGGTGATGGGCCTGGGCTTCGTGCTGTCGTTCGGCTACTGGTGCACCGACTTCCTCGTCGTGCAACGCGCCATGGCCGCCAATTCGATGTCGGCCGCGCGCCGTACCCCGCTGATCGCGGCGATTCCCAAGATGCTGTTCCCCTTCCTGGTGATCGTGCCCGGCATGATCGCCATGGCCGGCACCGCGCATTACGTCGCCAACTGGAGGCCGGCCTCCGATCCGGCCGCCGCCGTCGCCACCGTGGACGGCCAGCCGGTGGTCGCCGCCGCACCGGTCGAGGAAGGCCTGATTCCGCCGAAGAAGGACGCCGACGGCAAGCCGATGGTCGACAAGCGCGGCCGGGTGCTGCTCGATTACGATCTGGCGACCCCGAAAATGCTGATGACCCTCATGCCGGCCGGTTTGCTTGGTTTGGGCCTGACGGCGCTGCTGGCCTCGTTCATGTCGGGCATGGCGGGCAACGTCACGGCGTTCAATACGGTGTGGACCTACGACATCTACCAGAGCTACATCAACAAAAAAGCCGGCGACGAACACCTGCTCTGGATGGGGAGGTTCACGACCGTCTTCGGCATTGTCCTGAGTATCGGGGCGGCCTACGTCGCCAAGTCCTACAACAACATCATGGACCTCTTGCAGCTCGTGTTCGCCTTCGTGAACGCGCCGCTCTTCGCGACTTTCGCGCTGGGCATGTTCTGGAAGCGGACGAGCGGCCACGGCGCGTTCTTCGGCCTGCTTTCGGGCACGCTGGCGGCGGCCGCGCACCACGGCCTGACCCTGCCGGCCGGCGCGGCGGTCGGCTTCAAGGGCGGCTACCTGGGCCTCCTGGAGACGTACCCGAGCGAGATGTCGCAGAACTTCTGGACGGCGATCTGGGCGTTCACGGTTTGCATCGTCGTTTCGATCATCATCAGCTTGTTCACCAAGCCGCGGACCGATGCGGATATGAAGGGCCTGGTTTACTCCCTGACGCCGAAACCCGAGGACGATTCGAAATACTGGTACCAACGGCCGGCCGTGCTGGCGATCGTGGTGCTGGTGTTGACGGCCGTTCTCAATCTCATCTTCTGGTAGAAAGCGGAGGTAACGACAATGAAACTCGATATCCGCGTGCCGATCGGCGGCATGTTCACGATTCTGGGTGTGATCCTGACGATCTTCGGGCTGGTGACCGCGGGCAACGCCGAAATGTATGCCCGCTCGGCCAATATGAACGTCAACCTGGACTGGGGTGTCATCCTGCTGATCTTCGGCGTCCTGATGCTCATCCCCGGGTTGCGGGCGAACAAAAAGACTCAGTGACAAAGCGTAACCGTTAAAACAAACGGCCCTCGCTCCGGTGGGAGCGAGGGCCGTTTTCGTTAAGCGAAAATCAGAACTTGATGTCCATCAGCGCCTGGCCGCCGTAGATTGGATCCTTGGCGGCGAGGTCGATTTCGTTGCGGACCGCGGCGCCGGATTCGCCCGGCCAGAGGCCCGCGCCCAGCACCGTGAACGAGACATACGGCGCGTAAGGCGTCCAGGTCAGGCCCAGGTCGCCTTCGACGCCCACCGTGGCGTCATCGGCCAATTCGTCGGTTTGGATCGCCCGGCCGTAACCGACGACGCCGAACAGCTCCAGGCTTTCGATCGGCAGGTAACCGGCTCGGACGTCGGCCAGCAGCATGCCCGCGTGCTGGCGCGCGACGCGCTCGTCGAGGTTGTCGTACTGGTCCTGCAGCTCGTTTTCCGACAAGAGCAGCGTCGCGCTCTTCGACCAGCCGGAATAGGTGTAGCCGGTGTCCAGCAGGTCCGCGCGGTCGCCGTTGTCGCCCGAGAAGAAGAGGGCGTTGCCGCGCAGATTCGCCTTCGTCCACTCGGCCAGCACGCCGATCTGCGCCGCGTAGCCGAACAGGTCGACATCCTTGTTGTCGATGCCGCCGTTGCGGAACAGGCCCCATTGCAGGGCCAGATCGGCGTCGAGGGCGACGTGCCGGCCGAGCGGGCCGTCGGCGTGCACGCAGGGGTTGACCAGGTTCTTTTCGCGGCCGACCTCGGTCTTGTCGTTCCAGCCGTAAATCGCCGGAACAATCGCCCAATCGCCGGCGCGCATTTCGGCCTGGAACGCGTAGATGAACGAGTCGTGCTCGAAGTTGTTCTGTTCCAGTTCGGTGGCGGGCGGTTCGGCGGTGGTGCCTTCGTAAACCGAATCGGGCATCATCGCGCCCAGCAGCACCAGGCGGAGGTTGTCGAGGTCGTAATAGAGTTGCAGCGCGCCCAGGTGCCGGTCGAGGAACAGGTGGGTCGGGTCGTACAGGTATTGGTAGCCGGTGCGGACGCCGACCTGACCGGGCAGCAGCACGTCGGCCCAGATTTCGCGGGTCTGGAAGACGGGCACGTCGGCGGCGCTCGGGTCGCGTTCCTCGGCGTTGTTGCGGCTCCAGAGGTTTTCGCCGATCTGCAGTTGATAGCGCACGAGCACCTGCTCGATGGGGTTCCAGGTCATGCCCGGCCGCAGGATCGTCGCGAAATAGCCGACCGTCTGGCCGTTCTCGTCATAGAGCGGATCGGTGCGGTCGAAGTCGCGGTCGTTCTGGATCAGGAAGAAATTCCGGAATTCCACGTCGAACGCCGGCAGGTTCAACTCGGTGGAACCCTCGTTCTGCGCCCGGGCCGAACCGACGGTTCCGACCAACAGCAGCGCGCCGGCGAGCAAAAGCAGCAAGGTCGATTTGTTCATTGGCGTCCCTCCAACATCTTTTCGCCGTCGAAGTAGTAGTTCCAACTCGAATCGCCGTAATCGTCGTACGGCGGCCGGATGCGGATCGTGTGGCTGACGTTCGGGTCGTCGTCATAAGGATACCAATATAGGATTCCCCGCTCGGGATCGTAGAGGCAGCGGCCGTCGGAAACGTAGACGTAGAAGCCCTGGGCGAATTTCGCCTTCGGAATGGTGATTTCGGTCGGCGCCGACGATTCCAGGCCGAGCATCTCCAGATTGAATTCCTGGTAGGGGGTCGGTACGCCGGGCCGCGGGTCGTAGTAGGCCAGCGGCGAGTTGTATTTGTAGGAAACCAGCCGGCCCGAGGTGAAGCGCGGCGTGATGCGGCTGTAGGCGTCGCTGGCGCGCGGCTGCTGGTTGGTGTCGAGGATCGAGAAGTCCTCGCGGTTCCAGCCTTCGCCCCACAGCGCGGTGTTTTCGCTGGAGTAGCACCAGATCGAGCGGTTGATCAGGTTCGCCTCGAGGGTGTCGTAATAGTTGTCGATGATGTGGGCCGGCACGATGAAATCGGATTCGGTCGCTTTCTCGATGCCGCCCAGGTTGAAGTAGGTGCCGAACTCGCCGAGGATCACCGGCACGTTGCCCAGCGAGAAGGACGCCTGCTTGATCGCGCCGAGAATTCCCTCGCTGTAGTCGCGGAAACTGATTTCGTCGACGGTGAAGTCGCGCGGAGTCGGGTTGTAGCTGAGCACGAACGGATAGACGTCGGCGTAGTAGTGCGGTCCGAAAGCCAGTTGGTTGATGCCCTCGGGCGCGAGCATCGGCGTGATGTAAAAGCCGAACAACCCGGCCGTGTCGTCCAGCCCGATCGTCGACTCGATCACGATGATCGCGTCCGGATCTTCCGCCTGCACGGCCTGGCCGACCCGGCTGAAGAACGGCTGCAGGAAGTTCCGGTTGAAATTCGAGTTCAGCCCGAACGCCGCCGTCAGGTCGGGCTTGTAGGGGCTTTCGCCGAGCGGGAAGCCCGACGCCTCGAACTCGTCGGGAGTGCGCGGCAGTTCGACCCAATTCAGATACAGGTCGCGCATGATCACCAGGTCGCTTTCAGGCATGCCGCTGCGGCGCAATTGTTCCAGGACGATGTCGACCTGGTCTTCCACCTGCTGCTGGCTCAGAACGTTGTCCGTCGTGTCCTTGGCTTCCTGGTAGAGCAGGGCGTAGAGCGTATAGACGACGTACAGGCCGAGCGGTTCGTTGATCAGGTCGTAGCCCAGCACGTTCGGATACGACTTGACGCGTTTGACGATCTGGAGCCACGCGTTGGCGAAGGAATCCTGTAGGTAGTCCTGAACGTTCTTGCCGTCCACGAGGTAATTGGGATAAAGCGTTTTGCCCGCGAAGAAGGTGGCGGAACAGCGGGCGACGTCGAGCGACAGGAAATTGTCGACTCCCCAATGCAGGGGCAGCATGTCGCTGGTTTCGCGCTGGTCGCCGACCAGCGAGCGCGGCAGGCCCCACTGCGGGCCGCCGACGTTCTTTTCGGGCAAGCCCAGTTGCACCACCCAGCGCGGCGCGCCGTCGCCCTGGATCACGTCGTTGAACGGCGGCGAGGCGAAGTCCTCGAGGCCGGGCAGGGTCTCCAGTGCGTTGCCGCCGGAGTCGTCGACGTAATATTTGCGCAGCCAGCGCGAAAACAGATCCTGGTGCATGTCGAGCATCACGTAAATGCCGTAATCATTGGCCTTGGCGACGATCTGCTCGATGTAATCGAGATATTCCTCGTCGTACTCGCCGCTGACCTCGGGCTCCACGCCTTCCCAGATCACCAGCAGCCGGATGAAGTTGAAGCCCAGGTCGCGTAGCTTGGCGAAGTTGGCGTCGGCCTCGTCCAACGGAAACGGCTTGCCGGTGTAGGAGACCGGGTCGACCGTCGCGGGCAGTTTGGTGCTGCCGCTGACGTTGGCGCCGTGGAGAAAGAGGTAGCGGCCGTATTCGTCTTTGAAATAATTGTTTTGGGTGTGGATGCGGGTGATGCTGTGGGTGGCCTGATCGTCGAGGGTGTAATCGTCCTCGGCGCAGGCGATGCACCACAACAGGCATCCGAGAGCAAGGAATAGGGTGAGGCTTCGACGCATGGCGAGATCTCCTTTGTCGCGCCGGGGAGTCGCCCGCCCGGAAAAAGGTCGGGGCCCCCCGTAGAAAGTGGGCCTTTTGAGTCGAGTGCGTCTTGGTGTAACATAGGGCCGCTTTTTTGTGAAGGAGGCCGATGAATGCGTCGTTTGCATTGGTTGATGCTCGTGTTTCTGCTGGTGCTGTTTGCGGCTGCCTGCGACTCCGGCGACGATGACGATTCGTCCGATTCCTCCGGAGAGCCGGGCGACGACGACGATTCCACCCCCGCCTATTCCGATCCCTGGAACCACGAACCGGATCGCCCGGTCGTCAACGTGACGACGCCGCAACCCGGTGAGTTCGTCACCGGCGCCGTGGTCCCGGTCGCCGGCACGGTCACCGGCGTGGCAGTGGACGAGGTCATCGTCAACGACGTCGCGGTGCCCGTGGTCAACGGCGCGTTCCAGACGCAAGTCACCTTCGACGGCGGCGAAACGGTGCTGCCGATTTACATCACCGCGACCGGCGACGATTCGCCCTTGAGCGGCGCCCGCGTGGTCGTGATCCGCGGCGCGATGCTGCCGGCGGATCAACCGGTCGACGACGCCTTTTATCTGGCGCTCGGCGATCAGGCGCTGACGACGATCAACGCCTTGCTGGGCAACCTGCTCAACGATCTGGACTTGATGCCGCTGCTCGAGCCGCTCAACCCGATCATCGACAACGGCACGCTCACGGTCGAGATCACCGCGGCGGCCATCGGCGGCGCCGACTTCCAGGGCGCGTTTCTGGATAACGGCTTCGGCTTCCAGGGCGAGTTGCAGGACGTCGAACTCGGCCTGACCATCTCGCTGGGCGCGCTGCCGATCGAATTGAACACCACCATCGGTAAACTGGCGTTCCAGGGCCTGGCGGACATCACCGTCGCCGACGGCGAGGCGAACGTCACCATCACCAATTTCTCGATCAGCCACGAGGACGTCACGTTTGAAGGCTCGTTGCCGGCTGCGATCGGCGAAGGCCTGATCAACCTGATCCTCAACACCGTCGAGGGCCTGCTCGAGAACCTGATGGCCGATACGCTGCCCGGGCTGCTGGAAACCGCCCTGGCCGATTTCTCGGTGCAGACCACGCTGATCGGCTTCGATCTGGAACTGGGCCTGGCGGCGATCGACATCGGCGCCGGCGGCCTGGAAGCCGGTTTCGACCTGAACGTCTCCCTGACCGACCCCGATCCGTCGCTGCCCTGGCCGCGCGGTTCGCTATCGACACCCGGCGCGCCGCCCGATTTCGTCGGCGGCCGCCCGCCCGCGGCGCAGGATTTCGGCGTCGGCGTGGCGCTGGCCGACGATCTGCTGAACCGGATTCTCCTCGCGGCGGCGGATTCGCAGATCTTCGATCTGGCGATCGGCGCGGCCGGCCTGCAGGATGACATCATTCCGCTCGCGCTCAATGCCGGCACGCTGGCGCTGCTCTTCCCGAGTTTGGGCGCGGTCGATCCCGAAACGCCGGTGAGCATCGTGCTGCACGCCGAGGTGCCGCCGGTGTCGCTGCCCGGCGAAGACGGCAGCCTCTGGCTGAACATCCCCGACTGGCGGATGGACGTTTATCTGCATCCATACGGCGTCGCTCCCTGGCGGGCGATGGAATTGAGCCTGGACGCCACGTTCGCCATCGACGCCGACGCGGTGCAGAACGCGCTGGTGCTGGGCTTCCCGCGGCTGACCCTCAACATGCTGTTCATCGACAACCCGCTCAACGAGGATGCGCCGCTGGCCACTTTCCTGGCCGACTGGCTGGCCGAACTCTTGGGCGGCCTGCTCGACGTGATCTTCAGCAATCTGCCGATCGACATCCCGGCGCTCGCCGGCGTGAACGTCGACTTTTTGTGGATGAATACCGCGGGTTCGAACCAGGACTACTGGACCGCCTATCTGGGCCTCGGCTATACGCCGCCCGCGAAACTCCGCTGAACGCCGTTTGACGAACGCCGACGGCCGGGACTTCCCATCCCGGCCGTTTTTTTATGCGCCGGCAGGCCGGTGCGGCTTTCGTCCTTGACTTTTGTCCGCCGTCATTCATTATTTTTTTACCTACCTTGAGTGCGGGATGGTTGGAAAAATTCGCGAATCGAGAAAAGGAAGCCCGATGTCGAAACAATCTAACGTCTTTCGTTTTCTTTTCCTGCTGCTGCTCGGTTGTCTCTGGCTCATCGCCTGCGATTCGGCCGACGACGCGGACGACGATGAGTCGCCCACCGAGCAATCGGACGACGACAACGACGATTCCGCCAATCCGGCGGATGACGACGACGATACCACGCCGGCGGGCCGCGACGGCCTGCCCGGCTGGCATATCCTCGGTCCCGATTACGAGGAACCCGATCCCATCGACGGCATGAGCTTCGAGTGGGACTACTTCATGGTTCACAACGAGGACGGCTCGTTCACCGGCAGCGTCGGTTACCTGATCGCCAACCCCCGGCACCGCACCGATCTCTTCGGCAGCCTCGTTCCGCAGGGCGGCAACACCGCCATCGCCGGGCAATTCGCCGATGACGAGCGCGTCGCCGAATACAAGAATTTCGGCTACGACCATTTCTCCGCGTCGGCCGAGATTCGCGAATTTTCGGCGGAGGATACCGCCTCCGGGCAGTTCGGCCGGATGACGCCGTTGCCCGAGGAAAACGCGTTGCGGCTCGAAGGCCGCACCGCGAATTTCGAATGGGACCTGCACGTTTCGCAGGATTGGCCGGAACTCAGCGGCGGCATGGAAACCTTCGTGCCCGAGCACGGCGACGATGTCGGCAAGCTGCGCCCGACCGCGGAACAATGGAACGTGGACATGCTATGGCCGCTGACGAAGGTCGTCGGAACGATCACCAACCGCCAGACCGACGAGGAGATCGTCATCGACGGCCACGGGTATCGCGAAAATTCGTGGGGCCGGTGGGCGTTCAACCTGGGCGGTTGGGATTTCGCCGTGGCGACCGACCGTGCGGCGCAAGTGAGCTGGGCCTGGCAGACCTACCATTTCGAATCGACCGAACTGGATTACCTGGATCTCGGCTTCGTCCGCGACGGCGAATTGCACCTGGAGCATTTCCGGGCCGACGCCGGCCAGCTCGGTTGGCGGCACGACGACTGGCGCTTCGATGCGGTCGCTCGTCAGTGCGTCCCGCGCGACGCGTTGGTGATCGCGCAAAACGATCGTTACCGCGTGGAAGCGACGGTGACGGTGGACGTGAACGAGGCGCCGATGCTGTCGGACGCGACGGTCGCCACGAAGTGGTTCGTCATCTTTATCTTATTCCCGCACGTCTCCGGCACCATCGTCGACCGGGAAACCGAGGAAGTGGTGGCCGAGTTCAACGCCCAGGGCGGCGGGGAATTCTCCGTATACCGCACCGCGCAAGAGAGCATGACCGACGCGGAATGCGCGACGTGGGGCGAGACGTTCCAGTCGCCGCTGCCGTGAATATCACGCCAAATGATTGGCCTGGGGTGTTTCCGTGAGGGCATGGTCTCCACTGCCGCCTCGGCGACCGAGGCAAATAGTCGGCGGGGACGCCGGCGCTCCCAGGCGAAAGGAAGGATGGCGGGAGCAGCGCGGCAGGTAAAACGAAAAAGGCGACCCGTTGCCGGATCGCCTTTCCGATTTAATGATTGTGCGAACTACACCTGGCCGACCATCAGCCGCGCGAAGCGAACGAGGCCGACGCCTTCGGCCTTCAGCAGATCCTCGACCGTCTGTTTGCCTTCGGTGTCGCGGACGTAAAGCTGCTTGATCAGGCAGTTGTCCTGGTAGAACTTCGCCAGCTTGCCCTCGGCGATCTTGTCGAGGATTTTTTCCGGTTTGCCGGCGGCCTTGGCTTCCTCGCGATAGATTTCCTTCTCGTGTTCCAGCACGTTGGCGGGAACGTCGGCGATGTTCAGGTACTGCGGTTTGGAAGCGACGATCTGCATGCCGAGGTTCTTGCCCAGCACGAACACGTCCTTGCCCGCGACGCCGGTCATTTCGCTCAGGCCGATGGCCGTCGCGCCGGTGTGAACGTACAAGCCCAGTTTGTTGCCCGGCGCCGCCTGCCATTGCAGGATGCGGCCGATGCGGATGTTTTCGCCGAGCTTGGCCAGCATTTCACCCAGCAGATCGTTGATCGTCACGGCCGGATTGCCGGTCATTTTCTCGTTTTTGACCGCCTCGACATCCAGGGTGCCGGTGACGTCAACGTGAGCGGCCAGCTCCTGCGCCAATTTGATGAAGCCCTCGGTTTTCGCCACGAAATCGGATTCGCAATTGAGCTCCACGCAGGTGAACTTGTCGGCGCCGGCGCTCAATTTCGTGCCGAGATATCCGTTGCTGGCCGCGCGATCAGCCCGCTTGGCGGCCTTGGACAAGCCGCGTTTCCGCAGCCAATCGACGGCCTGTTCCATGTCGCCGGCCGTTTCCTGCAAAGCTTTTTTGCAGTCCATCATGCCGACACCGGTCTTATCGCGCAGCTCCATTACCATTTTGGCATTGATTTCCATCGACCGCTCCTCTTCTTAAAACAGGTTGTCGCCGGGCGGCGATCCCGTGGCGCGACCCGGCGTTTCGGTTGCTTATTCTTTTTCGGCTTCCGGCGCTTCGGCGGTTTCCGCGGCGTCCTCGCCCTCTTCCAGCAGGCCGTCTTCGTCGTACTCGGCCGCCACTTTCTGGGCGTCCGAGGCGCGCTTGCGGCCGCGCTTCACTTCGACCGCCACGCCTTCCGGCGGCGCCGCCGGCGCGGCTTCGCCCTCGGTCTTCACCGGGACCGGTTGCGGCGCGGGTTTGTGACGGGCGGGGGCTTCATCCTTGGTGCGGCGCTGCCGCAGGTTTTCCTCGAAGACCTGCTTGCCTTCGATGGCGGCGTCGGCGATGGCGCTGGTGAAGAGTTTGATCGCCCGGATGGCGTCGTCGTTGCTGGGAATGAGGTAATCGATCGGATCGGGGTCGCAGTTGGTGTCGGTGATGGCGACCACCGGGATGCCGAGCTTGTTGGCTTCGTGAACGGCGATGTTTTCCTTGCGCGGGTCGATCATGAAAATGATCGCCGGCAGCTTGTCCATGTTGCGCAAGCCGCCCAGGCTGCGTTCCAGCTTGACCAGCTCTTTCGACAGCTTGAGCTGTTCTTTCTTGGTCACCGGGCCCCAATTGCCCTTGTCCCGCATTTCCTGCAGGGAGATCAAATGTTCGATGCTGTGGCGCACGGTCACGAAGTTGGTCATCGTGCCGCCCAGCCACCGGTTGTTGATGAACCACATCCCGCAGCGATTGGCTTCCTCGGCGATGATTTCGGCCGCTTGCTTCTTGGTGCCGATGAACAGCACGTTGCCGCCATTGGCCACGGCTTCGACGACCGCCTGATGGGCGCGCTTGAACAGTTGCGCGGTCTTTTGCAGGTCGATGATGTAAATGCCGTTACGGGCGCCGAAGATGTAGGGTTTCATCTTCGGGTTCCAACGCTTGGTTTGGTGGCCGAAATGAGCGCCGGCCTCCAGCATCTGCTTCATGGAGATCATGGAATGTCCCTCCGGTTAATGTCGCCGGCGTTCTTCAACCCCAACGGCAATCCCATCGCGGGATGGGACACCGGCCGGTTGGGTCGGATCGTCGGCCTTCGTTAAAGACACAAAAGCCACTAAAGAGGCGCGTATGTACCATGAAAGCGGCCGCGATGCAATAGCCGCCGCCCGAATGTGTATTAGCTTAGCGACTTTGTCCCCTGTAACTGCTTAGCGATTATGTCCCCCATGAAGAAGGACATGATTTCGATGACTCCCAAGGAGTTACAGCGGATGAGGTTGCTGGTCTGCGTCCTGGAGGGGCAGCTGCC
>JAAYVF010000108.1 GCA_012517325.1 Myxococcales bacterium
GCAAAGATCCTGGTACACCCACATGCATACCGTTTCGTCTTCATTGCATTCAAGTTCAGCCCAATAATCATCATACCATAAATTATCCACCCATTCCATCGCGACCGGGCTCGATTGGGCGTCGTGGGCGAAATTTTTAAACAGGTCTCGCAATCCATAACCATCCGCTCCAGCACCATGGAACCCAAGAATTTCATGGATTCCATGAAAAACCGGCCGCCAAGTGTTGCTCCAACGATTGTCGTCTCCCGACATGCTGTGGCAATTGGTCAAATGTAGAAATTCAATGTCGTCACCGGCATTCTCACCAAGAACCATCTCATAACGAGGATAGATCTTGCATGTCGTTGCCCCATCAATTCCATTGTAAGAATTGATAACCCTCAAACAGATTTGGTTAACACCATCGTAACTACACTTCGTCCCATGTCCAGTAACGAAAACAAAGTCATCGATTTCCGCGAAATAATAATCCAATCCATAGCTTACGAGATCTGGATCCGTCACGATATTATGGAAAAATGAAGGATCATGCAGAGTGTAATTAATATCATGCCCATGTTCCACCATTTCATCATCATAGGTATAAAGTGTGCTGTACGATCCAAGAGAATCATTAGGACAATTCACACTGCTTGCATAGTCGTCATTATAATACATGGACAACGATCCGGCAATCGCGTCAGAACCATAATTACAGAATAACAAAGCAACCACCGCAACTAGAACTTGATAACAAACCGTTTTCATGGGTCATTTCTCCTTTTTCCCATCAACAAATTAAAAACCATTTGTATTAACATACACCTTCAAAAAAAAATGTCAAGAATATTTAATCGCAAATTTGTATCATTTTGTATCATTATTGTCGCCATAGTTTCCATTTTTTCCAATGACTTATCTTCTCCGTTGCGGGCCTTGAGGGGCAGAAAATAAAAATCGGTCGCTCTGCGAAAAAACTCGTTTAAAAGAGAAAAAATCGCCGGCCAAGGATCTTCACCGGAATGCGGAGATAAATCAGGGGAAAAAACGAGTCGCCGTTACAACAACCCCGCCACGGCCTTGGCGATGTCGGCGTGGCCCTTCGCGTTGGGATGCGGCCAGAGCATCCAGCTCAGCAGATAGTCGCCGGTCTTGTCGCCCCAACGTTTTTCCAGGTCGCAGATCGCCCCGTCGCAAACGGTCACCGCGCCGGCGACCAGGAAGTTGTAGCGGCTTTCCAGCGGCAGATGCGGATCGCCGGGCTGCACCGCCGACAATTTCGGATAGGTGACGAAAATCAACCGTGCGCCGAGTTCCTGCGCCGCGCCGGCGATTTTCATGAAATTCATCTGCGCCTGGGTGATGCCGATCCGGCGGTCGCGCGACGACTGGTCGTCCGGCGGATCGGGCGGGTACAGCCGCAGTCTGTAGCCTGCCAGCCGGCGCGCCAGCACGTGGCCCAACCGCCAGCGCGGCGGCCGGCAGAACCCCGCCTTGAACGGGTCGCCCGGCGGATACTTTTCGAGCAAGTCCTGCGGCGTCGCGTCCGTCGCGCCGATCATCACCACCGCCTGCCGCGACCGGTAGCGCACGAGTTGCCGCTTGAAAATCTTGGCGACATCCGTGCTCGTCTCGCCGACCGCGGCGGAGTTGACGACCCGCAGATTCGGATCGTGACGTTGCAGCAGTTGTTCGAGCACGGCCGGCCAGGCCTCCTTCCGCTCGACGCCCAGGCCGAAGGTCCAGCCGTCCCCGAAACAGACGACGTAGTTCGACTCGTCGTCGGGGCTGGTTTCCAGGTATTGGTTGCGCGGCTCGTAGCGGAAGGCCCCGTTGGGCGAACCGTCCGGGCACAGCGTTCCCGGCGGCACGCCGGCGCTCAGCAGGCGCAGCAGTCCGTCGATGGCGACCAACAGTAGCGCCACGCCCCCCAGCACCAGGCCGATGGTTTTGTATCGTTTCATGTCCCTCGGAACCGTAAATCCGGCCGCTAGGCTAACCGATGAACTAGGTAAAGAAAAGATACTCGAATGAAAACAACGGCTCGCGATCCACAAATTTTCAATAATTAGGCATAAAAAAAGGCCCCGAGGGGCCATGGAGATCACCGAAGCGTTTCTGTACTCTGTCCGTTCCGGCCGCATCGATTCCAGAGGCAAGGAAACCGTGACCTGGGCGGTTTCATTCGCCGAGGCGACCGACAATGACGGCACCCATCATGCTGTCACAGCGGCGACAAGAATTGCGGTTGCGCGCGATCGCCGATGTGCGGATACGAATTCTTGGATTGACAAACCGCCCGTCCGTGCAACATGCTTTCATCGATGTGGAATAAAAACGCCAGGATTATCACGGCCGTTTTCCTGATCGCGGCCGTTTTGCTCGCCCTCAGTCTGGTGTTTACGCACAACCATTATTCCGACCTCGGGCGCCGGTTCGATCCGAGTTGTCCCGTCTGCCAGATGCTGCTGGGATTCGTGCTGTTCCTGGCGATCTGTCCCACTTTTTCCCTCTTTCCGCGCTTTTTATCGGTTCTGCAACCGGTCTGCTTCGCCGTCGATCCCGACGACTTTTCCCGGCTCGGCAACCCGCGGGGTCCGCCGCTCGTCTGATTCCATCCGCACCGTTGTCCGCGATCCGAACGTCGGGGTTCTTCCCTGAATTTTCGCTCTCTGAGTCGGAAGGAAGCGATCGAAATGGCGAGCGAGGAAAACATCGTCGCGCGAAGCCGTAAAGTCCGGAATGCCGCCGTGCTGTCGGTCGGCGCGAACATTCTGCTGGTTTTGATCAAATACGGCCTGGCCACCCTCTCCGGCAGCCTGGCCCTGGTGGCCGACGCCTGGCATTCACTATCGGACATCATCGTGTCGATCCTGGTGCTGGTCGGCGTCTGGATCGGAAAAAAACAGTCGCGGCTGGCGGCGGTGCTCGAGAACCTGATCGCCCTGGCGATTTCAGCCCTGATCTTCGCGGCCGCCTACGTCCTGGTCGCGAAGAGTTTTCAGCCGCCGGCGGAGGAAGGGCTCCGACACGTGCCGATCGCCCTGGTCGGCGCCGTGGTCTGCGCCGCCATTTCCTGGCTGATCGGCCAGTACAAATCCATGGTCGGCGCCCGCGAGGATTCCTTGAGCCTGCGCGCCGATGGCAGTCATTCGATCATGGATTTTTATACCACGGTGGTGGTGATCGTCGGCTTGTTGGGTCAAATGATCGGCTTGCGGCTCGACGGGATCGCGGCATTGCTGGTCGTGCTCTTTGTCGCCGAGGTCGGCCTGGAAATCGCCGTCGCCGCCATCCGCGGCGTCATCCGGCGCGAAGGCTTTTCGCGCTCAGCCTTCAACCCGCTGAACCACCAATGGGTGGCCGGAGCGAGCCGGTGGATTCATCGCGGCGCGGCACGGTGCGGCTGGATCGACGAGCGACCGCTGCGGGTGATTCTGGGGCAATGGCTGAAAATTCACCGGAAACCGCTGACCCGACTCGCCTGGCTGCTGTTATTGCTCACCTACGGGCTTTCCGGCCTGTTTTTCGTCGCGCCGCAACAAACCGCGTTGGTGACGATCTTCGGCCGTGCCCTCCCACGGCCGGCCGCGCCGGGCATCCACTACGCGCCGCCGTGGCCGGTCGGCCGGGTATATAAGGTCGATACCTCGCTGATCCGCCGGATCGAGTTGGGTTTTCGATCCCGTCCGCTGCTTGGCGGCGAGGTCCGGGCGAATCGCTCTTCTTACGAGTGGCAAAGCTATCACAAGGCCGGCAATTATGAAAAAAAGATCGCCGAGGCGATTATGCTGACCGGCGATGAAAATCTTCTGGATCTCAACGTCGTGGTTCATTACGACGTTGCGAATCCGTTCGCTTTCACCTTCGGCTTCGCCAATCTCGACACCCTGCTGCTGGCCACCACCGAAACCGTGTTGCGCTCGATCGTCGCCGTGACGCCGATCGACGCCATTCTCACCGGCTCCCGCAAGGAATTGGCGGACCGGACATTCCGGTCGTTGCAGGAAATGCTGGACCGCTTCGGCTCCGGCGCGAGGATCATCGCGGTCGAATTGCAGGATGTACATCCGCCCGTCGAGGTCGTCGATGCGTTTCGCGAGGTGGCCAGCGCCAAGGAAGACATGGCGCTGATCGTCAATCAAGCCCACGCCGAGCGTAATCAGAACGTTCCCCTGGCGCGGGCGAACGCTTCGTCGTCCATCGTGCAGGCCGAGGCCTACCGTGATTCGAAGGCGGCCCGCGCGACCGGCGAAGCCGCGCACTTCGCCTCGCTGGCCGCCGGCGCGGCCGCCGCGCGCGATCTGACCTCCTTTCGCCTGTATGCCGATCGAATGGAAAAATCACTGGGGGGCAAGCGCAAGTTCATTATCAGCCCGACGCTGGCCCCCGGCACGCTCGACTTGCGCATTTTCGCGAACCGACAACCCACCAAACCCGCCGGCAAGCAACCGAAGGAAACGCCGGAAGGAGGAATGGGAGAATGAAACGTCGACTGTGGTCCGCCCTTCCCGTGGCGGTCGTTTTGCTGCTGTTGTCTAGCGCCTTGTTCATCGTCGATGAAACGGAACTGGTGATCGTCAGCCAATTCGGCAACCCGATTCGGGTCATCGACCATCCAGGCCTGCACCTGAAAGCGCCGGCGCCGATACACACCCTGCTCCGGTTCGACAAACGGCTTTCGATCTACAACGTCCGGCCGTCCGAGTTTCTGACCCAGGACAAGAAAAACATCGTGGTCGAATCCTTCATCGCCTGGCGGATCGCCGATGCCCGGAAATTTTTACAGACCGTGAAGGACCGCAACGGCGCGGAGGTCCGCTTGGGCGACATGGCCAATTCTGAACTGGGCAGCGCCTTGGGCACTTTGCCTTTGTCGGCCATCCTTTCCGTCGACCCGTCCACGGTGAAAATCGGCGAGGTCATGGACAAGGTTTCCGCGAATTGCGCGGACAAGGCGCGGGCGAATTACGGAATTCAAATCGCCGCGGTAACCCTGATGCGCCTGAATTTCCCGGAACAGAATAAGGATTCCGTTTACAACCGCATGCGCTCGGAGCGGGACCGCATCGCCAAGCAATACCGCGCCGAAGGCCAGGAAAAGGCCCAGGCGATCAAGGCCGAAACCGAAAAAGAGGTCGCGCAATTGCTCTCGGAAGCGTATAGCAAGGCCGAGGCGATCAAGGGCGAGGGCGACGCCGCCGCCGCGCGGATTTACGCCGCCGCCTATCGCCGGGATCCGGATTTCTACAAATTCCTGCGTACGCTGGATTCGTATACCAAGTTCCTGGACGAACAAACCACCCTGGTTTTATCGTCAGACGCGCAATTGCTGAAACTCCTGGAAAATGGAGAAGGCAAATGAACGAAACGACGGTCCGGTCCCTTTCCGTCCGCAAAACGGCGCGCACGGTACTCATGATCTGTGTGTTGCTCTGGCTGGTATCCGGCTTGTATATCGTCAAGGCCGACGAAGCGGGAGTGGTCCGGCGTTTCGGCCGCGTCCTACCGATCATCATGAAACCGGGTATTCACTATCATCTGCCCTACCCGTTGGAAAGCCTCGTCCGCCCGCGCACGACCGAGGTAAAAAGCATGCCGATCGGCTTTCCCGTCGCGCCTAAAGCCGACGGCGACTTCAAAACCTTGGAAAAATCACGCCAGGAAATCTACGGCGCGATGGAAGAGGTCGCGGTGAAAAGCGAAAATTTCTACCCGGCCCTGGCTTCCGACGAGCAATCGGAATATCTGACCGGCGACGAAAACATCATCCACGGCCGCCTGATTCTGCAATATTCCATTTCCGATCCGATCGCCTATCTGACCGCCGTCAGCGACATCGAAGCGCTGCTCCGCAACGTGACCGAAGCCGCGTTCATGGCGGAACTCGGAGCGACCTCGGTCGATGACGCGCTGACGAGCGGCAAGGTGGCCATCATCAATAACATCCGGCGGGCGATTCAGACCCGCCTGGACGAAATCGGCGCCGGTATCGCCGTCGTCGCGGTGGACCTGCGCGATCTCGTCCCGCCGCGGGAAGTGGAAAACGCCTTCAAGGACGTCTTCAGCGCCCGCGGCGACGCGGCGCGAATGATTCACGAGGCCGAAGGGGCCATGAACGAGGCCCTGCCGCAAGCGAGGGGCGAAGCCGAACGCACCGTGGCCTCCGCCGAGGCCTATCAACTGGAAGCGACCAACCATGCCACCGGCGACGCGGAACGGTTCAACCATCTGTTCGTCGAATACCACAAGAGTCCGGCGGAAACCCGCAAACGCCTTTACCTGGAAACGATGAGCCAGGTCTTCCCGCGGATGAAGAAGTATTTTCTCGGAACGAAAGCGGGAGAAAAATCGACCAAGGTGACACTCTTCATGGACGAATTACTGAAAAACGAGGGCAGATGACCCGGCTTTCGCCATAAAAAAAGGCCCCGAGGGGCCATGGAGATCACAGGAGCGTTTCTGCCCTGTCGGATTCTAGATGGGTGAGGAAAGTTGGGGGAGCCTTCCTCGGCTCGGAATATCCAGACGGACGGCTGAAAGAAGGTGGCTCATCCTCGCCGGAGAAGCGGCTTTGCCGAGCCGTTCCGGCCGTTTCGCCCGATCGAGAATGTTCGGTTGTTCGTTCATGGTTTTACCGCCACCGCATCCTTTCAACCCGGTAACGCTTCAGTCGGGAAGCGTCCGCGCCGTATGAATGCATGGACGGTGCCAAAAAGACCCGCAACTTTGTTTTGCCGAGCAAATTCAAGTCTTTAGGAAAAATCGGAGGGGCACGGCGCGTGGGCGACCGCTGCTGTGGTCTCAGAAATTCGAGGCTCCGGCGCTTAAAATTGAGCCCCCCGTCCGACCGTTCAGCGGTCCGCGACGGGGGGCGTCGTTCGTCGGTTTCAGTTCAAACGATCAGCAGCCGCAGCCGCTGTCATCATCGTCGTCGTCGTCGCCGCTGTCGTCGTCGCCGAAGGCGTCGTCGTCGGCGTTGTCGTCATCGGGGTTGCCGACGGTGTCGTCGTCCGCCGTGTCGTCATCGTCGCCGGCCGGGAACGGATCGTCGCCGCGGGTCATCTGCAACAGATAATCCCAGTTGGCGTTGTTGTTGTCCTCGGTGTTACTCAGCGGCGTGACCACCAAGTAAATCTTGTCGTAATCGGTGCCCAGTCCCGTGACGGTGAAGTCGGACTTCGCGCCTTTGCCGGGTTTGAGCAACTCGACCACCGGTTCGCCGCCGCCGGCCGGAATTTTAATCGCGGCCAGGATCCACTCGACGCCGCTCAAGGTGATGTCTTCGCCCTTGAAGCGGATATTCAGCTTCGGCGAGGCGGCGTCGCCCGGGCGCACCAGCAGGTTGTGCAGGCTGTTGATGTGCGGCCGGCTGCTGGCGTCCACCGAATCCTGCGAATAGGGGAACGTCGAAACCGTGCGGAACGAATCGAAGGACGGGAAACGGTCGCCGTCCTGGAAATCCTGAACCAGCACCCGGGCGGCGAAATCGAAGAACGTTTCGTCCCAGGCCTTGTCGATGCTGGCCAGGTAGCCGGCGTTGCCGAACAGGCAGGAGGTGCCGCGCGAGGAAGTCCAGATGTTGTGCAACGTTTCGAGGCCGTCGATCTTTTCGTACAGGTAGCGCGTCCAGATGACCCGCGCGTACGGCGCGTAGCCGCTGTCGCCGGTCAGCGCCTGCGAGGGATTATCGGCCCAGTCGTAGATGTAATAGATGTAGCTGTCGGTCGGATAGACGATGCTTTCGGCCCAGGTGGCCGATCCCTCGACGAACCAGGTGCCGTCGTAATCGAAGATGTAGTAGTTGACGCCGGTCATGCCGAGCGTGAATTGAATCGTGTGGAAGAACTCGTGCGCGCTGACTTCCTGGGTCACTTCCTCGCTGTAAAGCAGATCGGGATAAAACACGATGTACGGCTGGTAGGAACCCTCGTAGATGGTCGTGTACGCGCCCGAGAAACCGATGGTCGGCGCGCCGTCGCCGCTGTTGCCCACGTACATGTCGATGTAGTACTGGTCGGTCAGGTAGACGTTGGGATAGTCCCAGCTCACCACTTCCGTCGCCCAGACCTCGTTTTCGAGGATGTCGCCCCAGAACTCGATCATGCCCATGTCGGCGTTGTAATCGTCGCCCCACCGGATGGCGAAGCGATCGGTGTAGTAAACGTTCGGCAAAGCCACGCCGTTGGGATTGTCGGCGAGCCCGCTTTTCGCCGCGTCGGCCTCACCGCGCGGTTTGCCGGGCAGCAGCATTTTTTCGATCCGTTCGCGGGTCGCCGGTGAAACCTGATCCAACAGCTCGTGCAGGCGCAGCATCGCCGGAGTGCCGCAGAAGGGAGCCGCCGGCGCCACGCCGGATTCCTTCGCGAGGTTCCGGCCGGCGACGTGGTAACGGGCCGGCAGTTGCGCCGGATCCATCAGGGCTTCGGCCGTGTAGAGGGCGGCTTCGTCCAACGAGATATTGCGGGCGGATTGATCGGCTTCGATTTTTTCGAGTGAGGCGGCCGCGTCGTAGTCGAACGCATGGGCCAGGCCGGACATTCCGAGCAGCAGCAGGAGGGCTATCAACATCACCAGGGGTCGCGCGAGCTTCATCAAGGCATTCCTTTCAGGTATTTGATCGAAAGAACGGCGGGAGATCGCTGATCTCCGAAGCGCGTATTGTACTGATCGCCAGAGCGCTGTCAAATCAATAATGATTCCTGATAAGAAGATCAACCAAGGCGTTTGACTTTCATGCCGCAGTGCGTTACCGTCCGTACGCTTCATTTGCCGAAATATTCGAGGTATGAAAGAAATGCCGGATTCGAAGGCCTTGCCCGATCGCTTCTACCGCTGTCTGCAAGCCTTGCTCGACGAAGGATTGTTGCGCCGCTCGCAGGACGTGACGCTGAAAATGCTTTCCGCCCCGGAATCCATCGTCGTCGACACCGTCGGCACCCGCGGCCCGTTTTCGATGAGCGGCCTGGCCAAGGCCTGCGGCTCGCTGCCCAACACGATGACCGGCATCGTCGACCGGCTGGTGCGGCGCGGCGTGTTGCAGCGTTTGCTATCCGCCGAGGACCGCCGGCTGGTGCTGGTGTCCCTGACCGACCTGGGCCGGCAGTTGCAGGCCAACCATCAACAATTTTTGCACGAATACGCCGAACGCTTGTTAAAGCGGTTGGAACGAAACGAACAAAAAGATTTGGTGAACCTGTTGGAACGAGTCACCGTCTCCACCAGAGAATGAGAGAAAGTAAATGGGAACCCTGACCAAGATCGTCATCAAATGGCCCTGGTTGACCATCGTCTTCATCCTGGCCGTCAGCGTTTTCTTCGCGTTGCAGCTCAAACACGTGCGCATCGACAACGACGTGAAGGAATTCCTGCCGGAGACGCACATCGACAAGCAGCAATATTATCGCTCCCTCGAGACCTTCGGCGGCGAGTTCGTGGCCATCATCGGCATTTCGGCCGATCCCAAGGGCCCCTACAAAGACATTTTCAACCCGGCGGCCTTGCAAAAAACCCAGGAACTGACCACCTGGCTGGAAAACCTGGAGATCGAAGCGCCCTTCGAATACGCCATGTGGGTGAAAAACGAGGACGTCTCCAAGGTCGTCGGCGAGCGGCAGTACAACCAAAAATGCACTCCCGAAATGATTGAGCGGGTTCAAAAGTCCACCGCGCCCATCGAGTTGGACGGTTACACCAAGATCTGGTTGTGCAAAGACAAGAAAAAAATCACCCTCAACGACGTCGTCAGCCTGGCGACGATGAAGGTCATCTACGACAAAGAGCTGCCGCCCGCCCAGCCCGGCGCGGAGCCCGAACACATGCTGATGGTGGAGGACCTCTGGGAAACCCCGCCGCAAACGCAGGAAGAAGCGGACCACGCCCGTGAACGGATGAAGTCGTGGTCGCTCTACCAGAACAACGTCATCAGCCCGCCCGACCCGAAAACCGGCCTGGTCGCCTCGACGGCCATTTACGCCTTCATGCCGGAAGGCGTTTCCATCGAATACACGGAGGCCCTGCAAGCCGCGATCGATCAAAAAATGGCCGAAATCGGCAAACCCGGCGACGGTTTGGAATATCAGGTCGGCGGCATGCCGATGATCAGCGTCTGGTTGGGCCGTTATCTGCAAAAAGACCTGCGGTTGCTGATTCCCTTCGTCATGGGCGTCATTCTCGTCGTCTTGATCCTCAGCTTCCGCAACCCGCTGGGCGTGATTCTGCCGTTCATCACGGTCGTCCTGGGCACGATCTGGACCGTCGGCATGACCGTCATCGCCCACAAGCCGCTGACGATCATCACCAGCGCGATACCGACGCTGATGACGGCGATCGGCAGCGCTTACACCATTCACATCATCCACAGCTACCTGGCGACGCGGCACGCCGGCAAGGGCCGTCACGAGGCGATCGTCGAATCCATGGCCGAGGTCGGCATGGCCGTGGTCATGGCCGGCCTGACGACCGTTGGCGGCTTCTTCTCGCTGACGACCAGCAGTGTGCTGCCGATCAAGGACTTCGGCTATTTTTCCAGCTTCGGCACCTTCGCCTGCCTGTTGATCAGCCTGACCTTGGTGCCGGCGGTCCTGGTGAAGGTCGGCAAGGAAAAGGCCACGGCCGCGCCCGAACTGGAACGCGAGGAAACCCTGGCCAAGGGTCCGCTGGGACGGGCGCTGACCTGGCTGGCAAATTTCGTCATTCAACGGCGCAAGACGATGTTGGCCCTCTCCCTGGCGACGATCGCGATCTGCTTCGCGCTGGCCAGCCAGTTGCGCGTGACCAGCAACCTGGTGGAATACTTCCTGAAGGACAGCGAAATCCGCCAGGTCGACACCTACCTGCGCGAGAATTTCGGCGGCACCAACATTTTTTACGTGACCATCGACGGGGGCGAGAAGGATTTCTGGAAAGAGCCGGAGAACCTGCGCAAGCTCGATGCGCTGACGGCGCAAGTCGAGCAGTCGTTCCCGGGCCTGGTGGGTAAAACGATGTCGGTGAACGACTACGTCAAGAAAATGTGGATGGCTTTGCGTTTCAACGATCCGGCCGAATATCGCATTCCCGACTCCAAGCAAGGCGTCGCCGACTGTCTGTTCCTCTTCTCGCAGAAGAGCGACGCCCTGGACACCGTCATCGACTTCGACTTCCAACGCGTGCGCGTGGCGTTCAAGCTGCTTTCCGGCCAGACCGAAACGATGGGCCGGGTGAAGGCGGTCGTCGACGACTGGTTTGCCGTCAACTGGCCGGGAATGAAAGGGCATCCCGCGCCTCGCCCGCCCATCTGGGAATGGCTCGGCATTCAACTGGGTTTGCTCAATCAGGCGCCGACCGAGATCGGTGCGAAATATCGTTTCTCGGGCGAAAACTATCTGCGTTACCGGGTCGATCGGTTGATCGTCACCAGCCAGATGCGCTCGATTCTCTTCTCCGTCATCGTGGTCTTTTTCCTGGCGGCGATCATTTTCAGCAGCCTCGTCGGCGGCGCGCTCTCCGTCATGCCCACCATTCTGGCGGTGCTCGGCAATTTCGCGATCATGGGCATGTTAAAGATCCCGCTGGACGTCGGCACCGCGCTGGTTTCGGCGGGCGCGGTCGGCATGGGTATCGACTACGCCATCCACTACATCAACCGCTACCGGCTGGAACGGATCGCGGGAGAGAACGCCAAGAAAGCCGTCCGGCTGACCCATTTGACCAGCGGCAAGGCCATCGTCTTCAACGCGACGGCGGTCGCGTGCGGCTTCTTCGTGCTGATGTTCAGCAACTTCAACCCGATCATCCGCCTGGGCTTCCTGACCGGGTTGACGATGTTCACTTCCAGTCTGATCGCCTTGACGGTTTTGCCGCTGCTGCTTCTCTGGCTGCGGCCGCGGTTCATTCGCAAAGTGTCGAAAAACGACGAATCATCTGACAACGGGAAGGAGTAGAACCATGAAATCTCGCCTCTTGGCGCCGCTTGTCGCGCTGATCATCGCCGCCTGGATCGGTTCCGGCTGGGCGTTGACGGCCTTGGAAATCGCGAAAAAGTCGCTCGAACTGGATCGTTCGCCCACCAAGGTGACCACCTACAAGATGATCGTCACCAACAAGAAGGGGCAGACGCGCACCTACCGGTTCACCTCGCACGAAAAACAATACCCGGAAGGCTCGAAGAAGATCATCCGCTTCCTCGAACCGGCCGACGCCAAAGGCACCGGCCTGCTGTCGTTCGAACGCAAAACCGCCGACGACCTGCAATGGCTCTTTTTGCCCTCGCAGAAAAAGGCCCGCCAGCTCGCCGCCTCGAACAAGAGCGACGAATTCATGGGTTCCGACCTGTGGATGGAAGACATGGCGACGCAAACGGCCGAAAAGTTCAATCACGAGTTGCTGCAGCAGGTGATGCTCGACGGCGTCCAGTGCTACCTGGTCGAATCGAAACCGAAACCGGGCGTCAATTCGGCCTACAGCAAAACCCGGTCGTGGATCAACACCACGAACTTCGTTGCCCTGAAGATGGAATTGTACGACAAGAAGGGCGCGTTGATTAAAACGATCAACAACAAGAAGGCCGAGCAGATCAGCGGCTTCTGGACCATCACCAACGTCCAGGTCGTGACCCAGGACAAGGGCAAGGCGATGACCGAGGTGCAGATCGAGAAGCGCGAATACAACGTCGACATTCCCGATCGGTTCTTCACCCAACAGTACCTCGAGAGCTATTGATTTCATCTTTCGCGGGCGGGGCGCCGTCGCGGCGCCCCGCCCTTCGCCAAGGAGCCGTCGATGCGCCGCACCGTTTGGATCGCCCTCTTCGGATCTCTGCTGTTGCTCGGCGCCGCCGCGCCGGTTCGCGCCGAATTCAACGTCTCCGGTTCCGTCTCCAACCAGGCGCGCGTCCGGCTGCTGCAGGAAAGCATGCCGGAGGATTACGACTGGGACGTGACCATGCTGCTGACCACCGCGGATTTCATCCTGCGCGCCGCCGATGAAAACCGCATGGGCCGCCTCTACGCCGACCTGGACTTCCGGCACGATCCCACCGGCATTTTCGCCGACACGAACGATCTGGAATGGCGGCTGCGCGAAGCCTACGGCGGCTTTTACTCCGAATACGTTTCCTTCGAGGTCGGTAAAATCATTTACGTCTGGGGCCTGGCCGACGAGTACAACCCGACCGACCTGCTCAATCCGGACGATCTGCGTTGGATGTTCACCTTCGACAAGGCGCAGCGGAAAATCGGCGTGTACAGCGCTAACGTCACCCTGTCCTACGGCAATTTCAACTGGCAGACGGTCGTCGTGCCGGCCTTCGAGCCCAACCGCTTTCCGGCCAGCGACAGCCAATGGCAGCCCTGGCAGCTGGCGCTCATCGACGATTTGATCGGCGCCTTCCCCGATTACGTCGACTATCAGGCCGATCAACGGCCTGATCTGCGCGTCGGCAACGCCAACCTGGCGACGCGCTTTCGCGGCACCGTCGGGCCGGTCGATTTCACCGCGATGTACTTCGACGGCTACGACACCATGCCGATCTACGACATCGCCATCAACGCCGACGCCACGGCCTTTCTCGCCGGCCAGAAGCCGCTGCGCGTCGCCGAAAAGTACCAGCGCTACCAGGCCGCCGGCGGCGGCGCCGCGGTCACGGCCGGCAGCTTCGGCTTCCGGACCGAGGGCGCCTATTACACGCCGAAGCGCTACAACACCGCGATCGACGAAAGCCTGCTGCAAGTGGACAATGTGTTGCAGGGCTATCAGGCGATTCAGGGGCTGGTCGGCAACAAGTGGCTGACCGAGGCGCCGAGCTTTTCGGTGGTCGGCGGTTTCGATTGGCGCTCCGGCACGATGATTTACCTCAACCTGCAATACGTCCACCAGCAGATACTCGATTACCCCGACGACATCATTTACCAGCAATACGAAGGCATGGTCACCGGCAAGTTGCAGACCCACTGGCTGAACGACGATCTCGAGGCGGGTTGCGACGGCGCGTACAACGTGTATCACAACGATTGGTACGCCAAGCCCTACGTCGCCTACAACTTCACGGTCGATTTTCGCGGCGAGGTGGGAGCGCGGCTGTTCGGCGGCGATCCGGAAACGCTGTTCGGCGAATTCGACGACAACGATTTCGGCTACACCTATTTCCGCTACGCATTCTGATTTCCGCCGCGGATCTTCTTTGCATCCGTGCCCTTCGAGATAATTCGTTCCTCAGGGACACGGTTTTTTTACCGCAGCCGAGGAGGCCCTTGGTCGTCGCGAAGGGTGTGGAAATTGATCCGTGCCCTTCGAGACACTTCGTTCCTCAGATAATGGAAAGGACTGACCCCCGATGCATGTCTGTTAGACAAGCGGCATCATTGGGTGATTCACAACCTTACCCAACAGGAGGACAGTCCCATGGCTATCGTAACCTATTTGGGGATTGATTTACACGCGCGGA